>JBPCWF010000653.1:0-7014 GCA_051009775.1 Hyphomicrobiales bacterium
TGCTCGGCAACTCGGCCCAGATCGTCGGCAACCTGTTCTCCAACCTGGCGATGATCTCGGTCGTTACCGTCGGCGCTTACCTGGTCGTCAACGGGTCGCTGACCATGGGCGCGCTGGCGGCCTGCACCCTGCTCTCCGGGCGCACGATCCAGCCGGTGCTCAAGGGGCTCGGACTGTGGACCCAGGTGCAGAGCGTATCGGTCGCGCGCGCGCGCGTGGCCAAGCTGTTCGAACTCACGCAATCGGAGGCCGGAGAGGCGCAGCGCCTGGACCGGATCGACGGTGCCATCACTTTATCCGCGGTCAGCTTTTCCTACGCACCCGACGAGCCCCTTGTCCTCAAGGACATCGATCTCTCCATCGCGCCGGGCGAAATGATCGGGCTGTGCGGCGGCGACGGCAGCGGAAAATCCTCGATCGCCAAGCTGATCAGGGGAGAATACCCGCCGACGTCCGGGGAAGTGCTGATCGACGGGTACGCATCGTCCGGGGAATGGCGCACGGCGCTTGAGGAATGGATTTCCTACGTGCCGCAGAATGCCTCCATTTTCCAGGGCACGATCCTGGAGAACATCGCAATGTTCCGTGGCGGCGAGGCGATTGACGCGGCCCGGGAGGCGGCCCGGCTGATCGGTCTTGAGGAAGACGTGCACCGCCTGCCGCTCGGCTATGACATGCGGCTCAACGAGGGCATCACCGAGGAACTGCCGGTCGGCATCATCCAACGGATTATCATTGCGCGTGCGCTCGCCCGCAAGTCGAAGATCCTTGTTTTCGACGAGGGCAATTCGGCGCTCGACGGCGGAGCCGACCGCCAGCTGCGCGAGGGCTTGCAGAAGCTCAAGGGCGAGAAGACCGTTATCCTGGTAAGCCAGCGACCGTCCCTGCTGCGCATCGCCGATCGGACCTTCGAGCTCCGGGAGGGGCGGCTCCATGACTTCATTGCGGGCCAGGGCGAACGGCCCGCGCCCGCAGTCAGGGCATCGGAAGCGTCATGACCCAGGGTTCGGCCACAGCCGCAGATCTCGCACCCGACGCCGACGATGCGTCGGTTCATGGGGCGGCCGGAGATCTGCTCGCCTCGGGCAAGGCCGGACGCTGTCTTCAGCGTCTGCTCGACGCTCTCGGCTGGCGCGGCGAGCCGCGGCACCTGATCGAGGCCCTGCCGCATCTGGAGACAGTCGACGACATCGACACCCTGCGCGCGGTGCTCGCCCGCCTCAATTTCGAAACCCGGGCCACCGCGGTCCGCCTTTCGGGCGTCAGCGCATCGATGCTGCCCTGCCTGTTCGTCACGAACGACGAGGCCCTGGTGCTGGTTCTCGATTGCCGGGACGGCGAGTGCCTGGTCTTCGACGGGCAGACCGGGCGCGAGCAGTGGGTCGCCGCGGAAGACACCGCAGGAACCGCATTCATCGTCAGCGAGATCGATCTTGAGCTGGAACAGAAGCGGATCCAGAGATACGGCTGGATGGCCGCCGTCCTGCGCAAGTTCAAATCCCTGCTCTGGCAACTGCTCGGCATCACGTTCCTGATCAACATGTTCGCGCTCGCGGTGCCGATCTACATCATGAACGTCTATGACAAAGTGATCGGCACCCGCTCCGAGCAGGTGCTCGTGTATTTCTTTCTCGGCATCGCCATAATCGTGGTGGCGGATGTGGTGCTGCGGGCGATCCGGGCCAGGGCGGTCGCCTATCTCGGGGCGCGCTGCGAGGCGCTGCTTGGCGCGGCCGCGTTCCAGCAACTCCTGCATATGCCGATCAACATGACCGAGCGGGCGCCGATTGGCGCGCAGATTACCCGCATCAAGCAGTTCGAGGGCATCAGGGACGTGTTCACCGGCACGGTCGCCAACACGCTGCTGGATTTCCCCTTCATGCTGATATCGCTCAGCGTCATCATCCTTGTCGGAGGTGCGATCGCCTGGGTTCCCGCCGGTTTGCTGGTGCTCTACGTGATCATGGCGGTTGTCACGATCCCCCTCACCAGGCACCACATCGCCGTCACCGGAGAGGCGCGTTCGAAGCTGCAGAGCTTTCTCATCGAGATGGTGTCGGAGCACCGCGCGATTTCCGGCAACAACGCCGAGGAAGTATGGAAGCACCGTTTCCGCCATCTCGCCGGAGACTCGGTGATCCGGCACTTCCGCTCCCAGCAGTTCAACATCACGATCCAGACCCTGTCGCAGACCATGGTGATGGCGGCCGGCGTGGCGACCCTTTGGTTCGGCACATTGATGGTGATGGCGGGCGACATGTCGCTCGGTGCGCTGATCGCCGTCATGGCTTTGGTGTGGCGCGTGCTCGCGCCGCTCAATTCGGCGTTTCTCAGCATTAACCGGCTGGGGCAGGTGGTGCAGACGTTCAGGCAGGTCAACAGCCTGATGCGGCTTCCGATCGAGCGCGTGCCCGGCAAGGTGCCGTCATTCTACCGCGCGTTCACCGGCGCGGTGACCGTGTCGCGGGTCGGCTTCCGTTACACGCCGCGCGCCGAGCCGGCGCTGGTCGGGGCCACCATGGAAATTCCGCCCGGGCAGTTCGTGGTTCTGACCGGTCCCAGCGGGGCCGGCAAGTCGACCCTGCTGAAGGTCATCGCCGGGCTCTATCCGCCTCAAGCCGGCGCGGTGCAGATCGACGGTCTTGACGTGCGCCAGCTCGATGTCGGCGAACTGCGGCATGCCATCGCTTTCGCGCCGCAGACCGTGACGATCTTCCATGGCACGGTCGACCAGAACATCCGTCTGGTGCATCCGACCGCCACCGATGAGGATATCGAGCGCGCGTGGCGCGAGGCGCGGGTCGACGACTACGCATCGGCGCTGCCCGAAGGCCGGGCGACGCGGCTGAACGCCGAACTGCAGAAAAGAATGCCGACCGCGCTCAAGCGGCGGCTGATGCTGGCCCGCGCGTTCGTCAAGGAGGCGCCGATCTTTCTGCTCGACGAGCCGGCCAACGGCCTCGACCGCTCCGGCGAACAGGGCCTGCTGGAGAAGCTCCAGGCACTGCGCGGCAAGGCGACCGTGATCATGGTGACCCACCGTCCGAGCCACATGAGAATGGCCGACCGCGTGATCTATATGGAGCGCGGACAGATCCTGCACGACGCCTCTCCAGAACAGGTGCTGCCGCTGATTACCTCGTAATGCCGCCGGCGGTTAGCTTTCGATTAAGCAAACTTCGTTAGCCTTCCAATCTGTTTTGGGGGTTCGAGTGTCGTAATATTGTGAGTGGTGGCGTGTCTCGGGGCAAGAGAACTGAAAACCTGCCTCGCCGGCTGACCCTGCCTTTCGTGTTGGAGGAGGGCCGCGTTCCCGGCATGGCGACGAAGCTTCTGTACCTCGCGAGCGCTTTTGTCGTGGCTTGCGTGGCCTGGGCGTCGATCACCGAGATCAGGGAGCTTGCCGTCGCCACCGGCCAGATCAAGCCGGCGGGTTCGACCCAGCTTGTGCAGCATCTGGAAGGTGGCATCGTCTCGGAAATCCTGGTCGACGAGGGCCAGCTCGTCACCCGCGGCGATCCCATGGTCCGGCTCCAGCCGACGGCCGCCAACAGCGATCTCCATCAGATCCAGATCCGTGACGCGACGCTGACCCTCCAGGTCGAACGCCAGACCGCGGCGCTGGAGGGCCGCCATCCGAACTTCGGTGACCTGGCAAAAAGCTTTCCGGACCTTGCCCAGGACCAGCTCGAGACGTTCCGCTCAGAGGGCGACCAGCATGCGCAGACCAAGGACAGTCTGATCGCCAGGGTCGAGCAGAAGCTGACCGAGGTCGAGACCCTTCAGGGTGAGGCCGAGAGCCTGGTGCTGCGCCTCAAAATCGAGCAGGAACAGCTCGATATCCGCAAAAAGCTCCAGGAACAGGGGTTTGCCTCCCGGGCCACCGTGCTCGACGTCCAGCGCCGTTACGAAGAGACCAAGGGCCAGATGATGTCGGTCCGCGGCCGGCTTGCGACAGCGCAGAAGGCGCTCAACGAGGCCCGCATCAAGTTGCTCGAAGCCGATGCCGAGTTCACCCGGAGGCTGACGGAAGAGCGCACCAGGGCCTCCGCCGAACTGGCCGAGATCAAGCAGCAGTCCACCAAGCAGCAGGACCGCGTCGACCGGCTTCTGGTCCGCGCACCGGTCAACGGCATCGTTCAGGAACTGGTGCCGAAGGCCCTGGGCCAGGTCATGCAGCCGGGCGAGATGATCGCCCAGATCGTTCCGCAGGAACAGGAACTGATCGCCGAGGTCCGCATCGACCCCAAGGACATCGGTCATGTCGCGGTCGGCGCGCCGGCGGAGATCAAGATCACCACGTTCGATCCGGCCCGTTTCGGCAGCATCGGCGGCGAGGTGCGCCGGATCTCGGCGAGCACGTTCCAGGACGAGAAGGGCGAACCCTACTACAAGGTGATCGTTGCTCTCGGTCACAACCATGTCGGCCTCGGCGCCGAGCGTCACAGGGTGCTGCCGGGAATGGTGGTGAACGCCGAGATCATCACCGGCGCGAAGTCCCTGACCCGCTATATGCTGAAGCCGGTCTACAGATCGCTCGACATCGCCTTCACCGAACGCTGATCGTTCTGGCCCGCATCCCGGGAAACACGGGCCGGCAGCAAGAAATGGCGCCGATCAACCAGATCCGGTATAAGGTAAAGTCCAGTGCGCCCTTTCATGGTTGCGATGCCGGCTATAGGATCATCGTGCAAGGCCATGCGCCGACGGGGTGGCGCGAGGCGTGCGTTCGCAGGGAGGGGTGAACACTCGCAGATAGCATGTCCGGTTACAGGATCCTGATTGCCGACGACCATCCGTTGTTCAGGGATGCCCTGAAACACGCTCTTATCGACGCGTTCGATGATCTTCACATCAACGAGGCCGGCTCGCTCGACGGCGTCAACGAAATGCTCGGCGAGGATGACAATTACGACCTGATCCTGCTCGATCTGAAAATGCCCGGCGTCAAGGGCTTTTCCGGACTGATGTATCTGCGGGCACAATATCCCGCGGTGCCCGTGGTCATTGTCTCCGCCAACGAGGACATCGGCGTCATTCGCAGTTCGCTGGATTTCGGTGCGTCGGGCTTCATTCCGAAATCGGCCGGTGCGGACCGGATCAGGAGCGCGGTGTCCGATGTCATGAAGGGCGAGATCTGGGTCCCGCCGGAACTCGACCTGTCGGCCCCCATCGACAGCGAGAGCACGCAGCTTGCGGCCAAGCTCTCAACCCTTACCCCGCAGCAGGTGCGCGTCCTGATGATGCTGTCGGAAGGACTGCTCAACAAGCAGATTGCCTACGAGCTGAGCGTGTCCGAGGCGACGGTCAAGGCCCATGTGTCGGCGATCCTGCAGAAGCTCGATGTCGACAGCCGGACGCAGGCGGTCATCGTCGCCGGCAAGATCGACGGTGGCCAGTGGAACGCGGATGTCGACCACATCGAAGCGCCTGACGTCTAACCAATTATGTTCTGCTTCATTCGGCGGCCTGGGTCTGGATCCGGGCGCGTGAGATCGTGGCGCGCAGGGCGGCGGGCCTGACCGGCTTGTTCATGAAGCTGACCTGCATGTCGCGGGCGCGCTGCTGCAGGGAGCGGTCCTGGTCCGCAGTGATCAAGAGCGCCGGCACATTGCGGTCGAGCAGCGTCCTCAGGGTTTCGATCAGCGACAGCCCGTCGGCGGAGTCCAGATGATAGTCGGCGATGATCACATCGATCGTGCTGCCCGAGCCCCGTGCCGCCTCCTCGGCGGTGCGCTCGTCGAGCGCCTGGACGACCCGGCAGCCCCAGGTTTCGAACAGCGCCCTCATGCCGTCGAGGATCTTCGGTTCGTTGTCGATCACGAGCACCGTCATGCCGTCCAGGCTCGCGGCATGGGGCGCCGGCTTTGACAGCGCGAAGGCTTCCGCCGATACCGGCTCCGCGACCGGCAGGGCGATCGAGAAGCAGGACCCGCGGGCGGGCTCGGATCTGACCCCGATCCGGTGTTTGAGCATGACCGCGACCCGCTCGACGATCGAAAGCCCCAACCCGATCCCGGGCTCTCCGGTGCCGCTGGTGTCGAGCCGCTGGAATTCCTGGAAAATCAGCTGCTGCTTGCCGGCGGCGATGCCGCTTCCGGTGTCGTGAACCTCGATGCGCAGGATGTCGCCGTCGCGCCGGCAGCCCATCAGGACGCGTCCCCTGGCGGTGTATTTTATGGCGTTGGAGACAAAATTCTGCAGCACCCGCCGCAACAGCCTGCGGTCGGACCGCACCGTCAGGCCGCTCGGCACAACCTTGAAGGTCAGCCCTTTTTCCCTGGCGATCGGACCGAATTCGAGCTCAAGCGCGAGCATCAGCTGGTCGATCCTGAAGTTCGACCATTCCGGTTTCAGTGCACCCGCATCGATGCGCGAAATGTCGAGCAGCGCCACCAGAACGTCTTCGACGGCTTCGAGCGAGGCATCGACATTCCGGATCATGTCGCCGTCGTCGCCGGCCTGGCTGCGCTCGGTCAGGCTGGTGGTGTAGAGGCGCGCCGCGTTCAGCGGCTGCAGGATGTCGTGGCTTGCCGCCGCCAGGAACCGCGTCTTGCCCAGATCGGCCTCCTCCGCCTTGGCTTTCGCCGTCGCCAGCTCGGTGTTGAGCTTGGTGAGTTCCGCGGTGCGCTCGCGCACCCGGCGCTCCAGCGTCTCATTGGCGCGCAGCAGCGCCTCCGCGCTTTGCACCCGCTCGGTGATGTCGGTGAAAGTGATCACGATGCCGCCGTCGGGCAGGGAGTCGGATCGCACCTCCAGCACCGTGCCGTAGCTGCGCAGGCGTTCCTGGTAGGGCTCCATCGTGACGATCAGCTTGTTGATCCGGTCGGATACGGTGCGTTCGATGTCGCTCGACGCTTCCTCCGCGTTGCCGGCGATGACCCTCAGAATTTCCTCCAGCGGCACGCCGACGCGGCCCATATCCACCGGCAGGTGCACGAGCCGGCGGAACTGGCGGTTCCAGCAGATAAGTTCCAGGTTCTTGTCGAACACCCCGATGCCCTGGCGGACATG
>JBPCWF010000654.1:0-3642 GCA_051009775.1 Hyphomicrobiales bacterium
CGTGTAGGTCGGGCCGCTTCTTCCTGATCGCGGCCGGCGCATCTTTCAACTCCAGGTGACGATGGCCGATCTTGACCAGCGCAGCTCTGTTCCGCATGTCGTCAGATGAATACACGGCCGGTTTCTCAGGACCGAAACCCCAGAGGTTCACCAGGGGAGCCACGGTCGTATCGAAGGCGCCGCTCGATGCCCGGCTTATGTCGAGCGCCTTTGCCATGACATGTGCCACCTCCGGGGACACCTCAACCCAGGACGTCTGCGCTGTTGCATTGAACTTCGACAGCTCCGAGTCCGGACGGTAGGTCGACATCTGGCTGTTGATCATCTCCAGAATGCGCTCCACGCCAGCCTGGAGGCGGTCGGCCATAAGAGATCGACGGTCTCCGCTGATCGTCACACGGTAGCGCGTTCCCATGGTTGGCCCGGAAAATCCTCCCCGCCCCTCTGCGTCAGGGAATCCGTCGCAACCGAGGACGGTGAGAAATGGAGCCGCCGCGGCAAAGCGCCCGGCGTGTCCGAGCACCGCTCTTCTGGACAAAGTGCATGTGGAGGACGTCATTCAACCTCCGAAATCATCATAGAGCACGTTCTCAGCATCGACGCCCAGATTGTCCAACATACCAAGAACCGCTCTGAGCATCACCGGAGGACCGCAAACGTAGTACTCGCACTCCTCAGGTGCCGGGTGGTCTTTGAGATAGTCCTCGTAAAGCACGTCATGGATAAACCCGGTCTGGCCCGTCCAGTTGTCATCCGGTCTGGCATCGGAAAGCGCGACAAACCATTCGAAGTTGTCATGCTCGGCCTGAAGCGCGTCGAAGTCTTTGACATAAAACAACTCTTGCCTGCTCCTGGCACCGTACCAAAAACTGATCTTGCGATGGGACTTGAGCCGCAAAAGCTGATTCATGATATGCGACCGCATCGGTGCCATGCCGACACCGCCGCCGACGAAGATCATCTCATTCTTTGTATCGGCCGCGAAGAAATGGCCAAAGGGCCCTGAAACCGAGACCGTGTCACCCCGTTTGAGGGAGAACATGTAGGACGATACGACTCCCGGAGGCACATCGTCCGCCGCACCGGGTGGCGGGATCGCAATTCTGACGTCAAGCATGATGACATCCTTTTCGTCCGGATAGCTGGCCAGGGAGTAGGCCCGCGTTTCTTCCCTGCTTGACGTTGATGCGTGCCGCCAGAGATCAAGTCGGTCCCACTCGTCCCTGTAGCGCGGGGCGATGTCGAAATCGGCAAACCGGACGCCGTAGGGCGGCGCTTCGACCTGCATGTAGCTGCCCGCCCGGAACGTCAATTCTTGCCCCGGCGGAAGCTCAAGCACGAGTTCCTTGATCATGGTGGCCACGTTCTCGTTTGAACGAACCGTACATTCCCACTCTTCGACACCGAACACCTCGTCGGGCACACGGACCGTCATATCCCGTTTTATCGGAACCTGACATGCGAGCCGCGTGCCTGCCTTGGCCTCGCGCTTTGTCACCCGCGCCAGCTCGATCGGCAGGATCGCGCCGCCTCCCTCGAGCACCACGACCCGGCATTGCCCGCATGTGCCCTTGCCGCCGCAACCCGCCGGCAGATGGATACCCGCTTGCGCCAACGCATCGAGCAGCCGGGCGCCGGCTGTTGCGGTCATGGGCTCTCGGTCGTTCACGATGAGCTGAACCTCCCCGGTGGCCACAAGTCTGGACCGAACCGTCAGGACGACGCCAACGAGCGCCATGACGATGGTCGTAAACAGCAGAACGCCCAGACCGATCTCGTACATCACATGTCCTTGCGCCGCGTATCGAAGTGCTCAGTCAACCTGGATCCCCGAAAACGTCATGAAGCCGAGAGACATCAGCCCGACCACAATGAAAGCGATTCCCGTGCCCCTCAGGCCGTCCGGGATATCGCTGTATTTCAGCTTTTCGCGAATGCCCGCCAGAGCGACGATGGCAATGGCCCAGCCGAAACCGCTGCCAAACCCGAACACCACGCTTTCGACGAAGTCGTAGCTGCGGTCGGCCATGAACAGGGAACCGCCCAGGATCGCGCAGTTCACGGTGACCAGCGGGAGAAATATGCCGAGCCCCTGATAGAGCGCCGGGAAATACCGCTCCAGCGTCATTTCCAGGATCTGCACCATTGCCGCGATCACGCCGATGAAGGTGATCAGCGTCAGAAAACTCAGATCCGCGTCCGGAAGGCCTGCCCATGACAGCGCGCCCTCGGCCAGAAATGTGCTGTAGATGATGTTGTTCAGCGGAACGCTCACCGACTGAACGACCCAGACTGCAATGCCCAACCCGACTGCCGTCTCGACCCGTCTGGAGACGGCAAGAAACATGCACATGCCCAGGAAGAAGGAGAGCGCCAGGTTCTCGACAAAGGCGGCCGTGATGAAGAGATTGAGATGGCCGGTCATGACACCTCCTCGGTCTCTGCCGACGGCACGATCCCGAATTCCTCCTGCTCGACCTGCTCGACCCGCCACGACCGCAGGGCCCAGATCAGGAAGCCGATGAGGAAGAAGGCACTCGGTGGCAGCAGCATCAATGCCGCCGGCTCGTACCACCCGCCTGCCGATACGGTGCGGAAGACTTCGATGCCAAGAAGGGTCCCGGAACCAAACAGCTCACGGATCGAACCGACCAGGATGAGAATCCAGCTGTAGCCGAGGCCATTGCCGAGACCATCCATCACGCTGAGGCGGACACTGTTCTTCATGGCGAACGCTTCCGCCCGGCCCATGATGATGCAGTTCGTTACGATCAGGCCGACGAAGACCGACAGTTCCTTGCTCAGGGCGTAGGCATAGGCTTTCAGGACCTGATCAACGACGATGACCAGAGAGGCGATGATCGTAATCTGCAGGATGAGGCGGACATGGCGTGGCATGTGGCGCCGGATCAGGCTGACCGAAGCATTGGAGAGGGTTATGACGACCGTGACCGCCGCCGACATGATCAATGCGGTGGCAACGGTCTTGGTGACCGCCAGCGCGGAGCACAGGCCGAGGATCTGAAGGGTGATCGGGTTCTCGCTGATCAGGGGATCAACAAACGCCTTGCGCATCGACGTGGCCGTGCTAATCCCGCCGCTCTCCTGACTTTCCTCAGATAAGGTCCGAAGCCATGCTCGCCGAGCCAGTAGCGCAGGAGCTTGGTGACACCCTGGCCGGTCCAGGTCGCCCCCGTGAGCCCGTCGACCTGGTGTTCCGCCTCCGGCGTTCCGAGCACGACCGGCCCGCGGGCAACACCGAGGCCGACCTCGCCGCCCGCGTCCCAAACCTTTTTGCCGGACCACAATCGGCGCCACGCTGGGTCGTCGATCAGAGCGCCAAGGCCGGGGGTCTCGCCATGCTCGTAGAACGCAAGGCCGACCACCGTCTCCGCGTCTCCGGAGAGCGCAATATGACCGTAAAGCGTCGACCCAAACCCCCGGCCATATACCGGGAGAACGATGAGCTCAGGTCTCTCCTGCCTCAGCGAGAGATGGACTACGGCATGTTTCGCACGCGTCTTGATCTGTGCCAGATCCTTGTCGGCCGGAATCTCAATGCTTTGCGCCGGATCCCGGGCCATCCTCCGTTGGTCAAATGCCGCGGGATCAATTCCATCGACGTAATTCCCGGTGGCAAGC
>JBPCWF010000655.1:0-2754 GCA_051009775.1 Hyphomicrobiales bacterium
CCATCCGGACCGCGCCTTTTCATTTGTGCATCGGCGTCGTGCGCCTAGAGCATGTCGCGATCATTCTGATTCGCGTCATCGCCCTAGTTCTTTGTTAAAGCATGTCTTTTTCCCGAAACCGGTGCCCACTTTCGGGAGACATGCTCTAAGCACGAAAGGTCCCGAGAAAGTGCAGCGCGACCTTGCGCCGGTGCGGCCGGGCGCGGTGCTCGATCACATAAAGGCCCTGCCAGGTTCCAAGCGCCATGGCGCCGCTCAGCACCGGCACGTTGACGCTGGTCGAGGTCAGGGCCGATTTGATATGCGCCGGCATGTCGTCCGGCCCTTCCATGCCGTGGCGGTAACCGGCATGTTCCGGCGCCAGGCGGCCCAGCGCATCGACCAGATCGCGCTGCACGTCCGGGTCGGCATTTTCCTGGACGGTCAGGGACGCGGATGTGTGGCGGATGAACAGGGTCACCAGACCGTCGCACGCGCCTTCACCCTCCAGCCAGCGGGCGATGTGACCGGAAATGTCGGTCATGCCGGGGCCGGATGTCTCGATGGAAATTTCGCCGACCGCCTGGTTCAGCGCGGCTCCCAAGCCATGATCTCGGTCTCTACCGGGCATTTAATCCAATGATTCCAATAGCGAATCAGGTTCCCACACATGGGGGGTGGTTCACATCAATCCGGATGGTCAGGTGCCTGAGAGTGCCATTTGGACGGGTCGAAAACCAGTTTTCGGATGAACAATTAACAACGCCGCCAATTTACCCGTACTTCGCCTGATTTCCGCCGACTTTTCGCCCCGCTGGCGCCGAGCTTGCTGGCTACCAATACGGCCATAGGGTCATTTGTTGAGGGGAATCTGAATGACCGCCGGCGAAAGACGCCAGATAGATGGCTCGGAATCCAGAAGGGTTTCGACGGTGGCACCAAGGTTCAGAGTAACGAGTATCCCCTCATCAACTGATTCTCAGACGCTGTAACTGCCGCCTGCTCCGGGTCGCACACCGGAGCGAGACTACCGCGACCGGCGGCTCATGTGTTTCGCGGATGCCCTGTGCTTGCAGGGCGGCTTCGAGGCATCGTGGCTCAAGTAAGTAAGTCGTCCCTAGTAACACGATGCCTGGCCCGTCTTCCTCATAAGAGGAAGGCGGGCCCGCCATTTTATGAGCCGCCGTCGCCGGCAGATTACGCAAGGAATAGCCCCGATTCGCAAGGCCCCAACGGGAGCCTCAGGTTTGTTCCTGTTCCAGCTTGTCGCGCAGGGAGCGCGTGAAAGCGTAGAACCGCCGCATCAGTCGCTCGAGAAAGCCCATCACCTTGTCGAGCTCTTCGTCACTTGGTAGCTGTAAACTGTTTTGCTGATCCGTTCCAGACGGTTTCTCGAGTTCGGCGATACGTTTTTTCAGGCTGGCATTCTCGTCTTCCAGACGCGTCATTTCCTCGCTCAGCGCGGTGCGGTCGTCGACCGCGCTCTCGCACACCCAGGCATCGGCCTTCCTGCGGCAATAGGAGACGGTACCGGTATAGGTGTCGAGGCGCAGAATGCCGTCCTCGACGTCCTTCATGGCGTAGCGCTGGGACTGGTCCTGCGCCCAGGCGGGCACCCCGATGAGCAGTGCCGCGGCGCACAGTCCGGCGGCTTTCAATCGCGCAGTCATTCCTGGTCTTCCCTGTTCATGCAGCCCTGTCAGACCGTATCGGCCCGCCCTCTTTCCATAACATAGGGTGTCCGGCGCCGATCTGCAAAGCACTGCACGGCCGGTCAGCTCGTGCGCTTGTGGGCTTCCACGATGATCCGTTTCCTCAGAATCCGCACTTCGCCGACCATCAGGAGCCTCAGATCCTCGACGATGTAGTCCGCCAGATCCGCGTCGGCGATATCGTCATGGTCGATATCAAGACGAAAACCCTGGCCCTGAAGACCGCCTCCGTTCGAGAAATCGATCTCGAAATCAAACTCCACACGCTTATCCATCGTTGCCTCCCAAAGCAGCGCCCGACGGGCTTTGCCCCTTGCCTCTCAGGCGGTAGGCCCGTGTCTTGGCCTTGTTTCCACATCCCGACGCCGACGAGCACCACCTGCGCCTGCCGGGCCGCGACGTGTCCTCGAACAGCATCGCGCATCCCGGGCACACGCGAATGCGCCCGCGCCTCGTCCCGGTCAGCATGTCCACGGCGTCCTCCGCGATCGTGGACAGGGCCGCGGGAACAATGTCGCCAGCAACGAGTTCCCGCCCGCCGGCACCTGCGATCTGCGGCCTGAGCGGCAGCTTGCGCGCGGCGGCATTGATCTCCGCGATATCGGCCAGCCGGGGGGCGGCCCCGCCGGCAACCGCCGCCGCGGCGCGGTGGACCGCCTCACGCAGACGACGGGCGTCCGCCAGATCGGTATCGGCGAGCCCGGAAGGAGCTGCCCCGGACAGTCCGGACTGCACGAGCCATGTTTCCAGATCACCGGTCGTGCGCAAATGCTCGCGTGGCCGGCCGCCGCGCGCGCCCAGGGTGTCCACGAAACACAATGCCAGACCTCCGGCGATGAACTCGAACCGGCTCCGGTTGGATCCTCGGGCTCCTCCGTCTTTCATAGACACTTGTTTAACTCGTGTCGAAAGCAATGTCAAAGCCCCGCAGGCACGGGACGCGGACAGCGTTCGGCCCCGGACCGAAGCCCGGGGCCGTTGCACTGTCTGACGGGCAGGAAAGTGCGTCTTTCGCCGGATCCGGTTCAGGCCTTGATGACGACGATTTCGGCGTAGTCGGAGG
>JBPCWF010000656.1:0-3411 GCA_051009775.1 Hyphomicrobiales bacterium
GGCCTGAGAACTGCCAGCGGTTGGGTGGATAGAAGAAGTTACGGTAGGTCGGCCGTACATGGCCCTCGGGCGTCGCACAGGAGCCGCCTCGCAGGATCATCTGGCCGGACATGAACTTGCCGTTATATTCCCCGACCGCGCCTTCGGCGGCCTGGAAGCCCGGATAGGGCCGGTACGCGCTTGCGGTCCATTCCCACACATCGCCGTAGATCTGGCGCAGGCCCTCGCCCCGGGCGGGCAGGGGGTGGTACTCGCGCGTGCCGGCGAAATTGCCGGCGGGCGTCAGCGGTGTGGCGACGACTTCCCATTCCGCTTCCGTCGGAAGGCGCTTGCCGGCCCAGCGCGCATAGGCGTCGGCCTCGAAGAAGCTGACATGGCAGACCGGCGCGTCCGGGTCGATTGGTCTAAGGCCGGAAAGGGTGAAGATCCTCCAGTCGCCGCCGTCCGCCCGCTCCCAGTAGAGCGGCGCCTGCCAGCCTTCCGCCTGGCATGTCGCCCAGCCGTCGGACAGCCAGTGCTCGGATGCGCCGTAGCCGCCGGCCTCGATGAAGGTGGCGAACTCGCCATTGGTCACGGGCCGGCTCGCCAGCTTGAACGGCTCGAGCCAGACCTTGTGGCGCGGACCCTCGCAGTCGAACGCGAAGTCCCCGCCGTCATGGCCGATTTCGACCAGCCCGCCGGCATGCTCGATCCAGTCCCAGGTGCGGGTCCGGCTGGCATCGCGCGGCCGGGGCGGCTGATAGGCGGGTTTGAGCGGATTGCAGGAGAGCACATGCTTGATGTCGGTCAGCATCAGCTCCTGATGCTGCTGTTCGTGGTGGCAGCCGAGTTCCAGAAGCGCGCGGATCTCGGGCCCCGCGGCGTCGCCGGTCGCCTCGAAGGCCATCATCGCGTCGTCCACATGGGCGCGGTAGGCGAGCACGTCGTCCAGCGGCGGCCTCGACAGGAGACCGCGTTTGGGGCGTTCGTGACGCGGTCCGACCTGCTCGTAATAGGAGTTGAACAGGAAGCTGAAATCCGGATGAAACTCCTCATAGCGCCGGGCATGGGGCTTCAGGATGAAGGTCTCGAAGAACCATGTGGTATGCGCCAGGTGCCACTTGGTCGGGCTGACATCCGGCATGGACTGAATGCACTGGTCTTCGGCACCCAGCGGCTCCGTAAGGTCCAGGGTCCGCGGCCGGACCGTCTCGAACAGCTCCGTCAGCCGGTCGGGGCCGGAGGTGCGGGCGGAGTGGGGTTGGCGGGTATCGCGTGAGTGCATCATGGGGTGAGCGGTCCTTCCATGCATCGTGATATCGGATCAGGGGCGCGCGACAGTCTTCGATCCAATGGGCCAAAGTGTGATGACGATCGCCGCCTCCGGGTTACCCGGAAACGGCGTCTCGGGCGGCCGGTCGAAGGCTGCCCGAAAGCAAAGCGCACCCGTTACATAGGCGCCGAATGGCTCATTGTAACCCCTGCCGTCATAACGCCTTTTTGCATCGCACCAGGTTCAACCGGATTGCGGTTGAGTGCCTGAAAATGGCCACTTTTCGTGCCCGTCAGAAGGGTGTTTTGGGGTGTGGGGCGCTGAAATCTCCTGACACGGTGCGTCAGCAAACTTCGCGTCGCGATGGCCGTCCTCAAGGGGTAGCCGCCGCGCCTGAGGCTTCTCCGCCGCTCCATCCTGTCGCATTTCGCTTCTGAAAAGTCGTGTCCAAACTGGTTCGTTCCGACTATAAACGCCACACAGGGAAACGGGACGAACGCCGGGCGCTGAGCCCGGCCGCGACACCACCATCGGAGACATTGCCGTGGCTGACTTGATCGTCGTGTACTGGCGCGATATTCCGGCACAGGTCATCGTCAAGGCCGGCCGCAAGACCGAGCGGCGCCAGCTCGAGAAGCGCTTCGAGATCGCCATCGATGCCGCCGCCATGCGCGACGGCATGACCGGAACGGACGCCTATCTGGAGCAGTGGCGCCGGGCGGACCCGGTGCCGGTCGAGGGCGACATGGCGGAGGCGGCCGATGCCGCGGTCGAACGGCTCGAAACCGAATTCGACAAAGAGAAACTCAGGGCCCTGGTTCACAACGGCGGCAACGCCTGAACGGTCTTGACCAACGAGCGCAACGGGATTTTCCAGGAAGGAACGAACAGCCATGACGGAGACAGTGGTCAGCTCAGCCACCAGGGAAGTGGTCATCGGCTTCGAAAAGCCGTTCTGCGTGATCGGCGAGCGCATCAACCCGACGGGCCGCAAGAAGCTCGCCGAGGAAATGAAGAACGGCGACTATTCGACCGTCGAAAAGGACGCGCTGGCCCAGGTCGAGGCCGGCGCCACCATGCTCGACGTCAATGCCGGCATTCCCTTGGCCGACGAGCCGAAGATCCTGGCCGAAAGCATCAAGTTGGTGCAGAGCCTGGTCGATGTGCCCCTGTCGATCGACAGTTCCATCATCGACGCGCTCGAGGCGGGGCTTGCGGCCTATCAGGGCCGGCCCCTGGTCAATTCGGTGACCGGCGAGGACGAGAGCCTGGACCGCGTGCTGCCGCTGATCAAGAAATACGACTGCGCGGTGGTCGCGATCTCCAATGACGAGACCGGCATCTCGGAGGACCCGGATGTCCGCTTCGAGGTCGCCAAGAAGATCGTCGAGCGCGCCGCCGATTACGGCATCAAGTCCCAGGACGTTGTGGTCGATCCGCTGGTCATGCCGATCGGCGCCATGGGCACCGCCGGCCGGCAGGTCTTCGCGCTGGTGCGGCGCCTGCGCGAGGAGCTCAAGGTCAACACCACCTGCGGCGCCTCCAACATTTCCTTCGGCCTGCCCAACCGCCGTGCGCTCAACGGCCACTTCCTGTCCATGGCGGCCTGCGCCGGCATGACATCGGCGATCATGAACCCGCTGCACGCGGAGGACATGACGGCGATCCTTGCGGCCAACGTGCTCAACGGCGCCGACAAGGACTGCCGCGTCTGGGTCCGCACCTACCGCGAACCGATCTCCGCCGACGCCGACAATGCCGAGGCGGTCGGCCGCCGCCGCGACCGCGAGAACCGCCGTCGCCGCCGGGCCTGACGGCAACGCCATGGCCGATCAGGACAAGACCGAAGCCCTCGTCGTCTTCACGCCGTCCGGAAAACGCGGCCGGTTCCCGCTCGGCACGCCGGTCCTGACCGCCGCGCGCAATCTCGGCGTCGATATTGATTCCGTCTGCGGCGGACGCGCCATTTGCGGCCGCTGCCAGATCACCGTCGCCGAAGGCGAGTTCGCCAAGCACGGCATCGTCTCCAGGGCCGAGAGCCTGAGCGGTTTGTCCAAGGTCGAAGAGCGTTACGACGAGAAGCGCGGACTGAAATCCGGCCGCCGTCTGAGCTGCCAGACCCTGCTCCAGGGCGACATCGTGATCGATGTGCCGGCCGA
>JBPCWF010000657.1:0-3380 GCA_051009775.1 Hyphomicrobiales bacterium
ACATCAACCGGCGGCTGGGCGTGCCCGTGTTCGACATGGTGACGATGGTGCACTGGTTTCAGCGTGGTCTGAGCCCGCAGCGGTTCGATCAGATCTAGAGCATCGTTCCTTCATATGGGATCATTTGACCGGCTTTTCGCGTCTGCTGGCGAGGCAAGGTCCAAGCCTTGGTCCGGGCGACCACAAGTGGAGCTTAACGACGTCCAGCGGGCGCGAAAAACCGGCCTCTGATGGGCCAAATCAGCTCACCGGCGTTGTTGCAAAGCTTGCCCGATGCCCCACATCGCGCTGCGCTTTGCGCCTAGCCGAGTGAACTGATTTGGCACCATCAAATGATTCCATATGAAGGAACGATGCTCTAGAACCTGATTTCGGCGATCGAAATTATGCTTTGGGCAGCAGAACGCCTCAGCTTAGCATTCGTCCTCCATCGTCGAATTTGCCAACCAACGTGCGATGTATTGAATGAGGCGCGAAGCAGGAGCCCAACCCCAACGTCATACATACGAAATGGGTCATTTTTTCCCTTTCGGATCCCACTCGCAAAACGTCTGCTCTGCAATCCATCCTCGACATCATCGGATCGCATTTCGCCACGTGATCGGTGGTTTTCGCTCTGAATTTCAATAGCTTAGAACCTGTGCGCGCACACCGGCCGGTGCGCCGTCAGCTCGGCTCGATTCCGCGTCGGACCCTCAACTACCTCACACAGAAAGGAGAAAATGTAAATTATGTGATATGAATCACTAACATGAAGCTCAGATTACCCCATCTCCATATCATCGAGGACAGTCAAACAGGCCGAACACGGATCGCACGGAAAGACATCCGAATTCGGCACATGGAGATGAAGATGATTGATCGCGAATGGCAGGACACCGACACGCAAGACAGCGACGACCTGGGTTTCGAGCTGCGCGAGATGCTGAGCATGCTGGACCGTTTCGAAGACGTCAGCGAGTTCGAAGGCGGCGCAATCGGCGAGTTCGGCGATGAATTCGATCTGAGCGGTTTCGCCCTCTAAGGAATTTCGACTGACGGGCGCCGGCCGGGAAACGGGCAGGCGCCGAGGGTTACGGCAAACACGTTTGGTTTGTTCCTGACCGGAGACGCTGTATATCTTCGGTCATGGCGCAGAAAAAGGACACCGCGGGCGTTCTCGCCCCGCCGCCGATCATCTACCTGGTATTCTTTGTGATCGGCCTCGAACTGGACTATCTGTGGCCGGTTCCGCTGCTCCCCAAACCGCTTCAATACATCCTTGGCTTCACCATCATTGCGGCGAGCGCCGTTCTGATCGTCTGGGTGTTCCAGGCGTTCTCGAAAGCCAATACCAGTATCGATCCCTACAAGCCGACGACCGCGATCATCTCCGCCGGTCCGTTCGGCTTCTCGCGCAATCCGGCCTATGTCGCGCTGACGCTTCTGTTCATCGGAAGCGCCGTTGCCGTCGACAGCCTGTGGATCGTCGCGATGGCTGTCCCCGCCGTTCTGACCATCCATTACTTCGTGGTGCTGCGCGAGGAGGCCTATCTCGAACGCAAGTTCGGCGACGAGTACCGCGATTACAAGGCAGCCGTCCGGCGCTGGGTGTAGGACCCGCCCGCGATCTCAGCCGAGCCAGGCGAAGGCGCGCTCGAGATAGGCGCGGCCACCGGTCCGCTGCCATTCTCCATGGGCCATGACGACCCGGCGCGGATCCCAGGCGAGCATCCTGTCGAGCGCGTCACGCGCGGGTTTCCGGTCGATGAAGGACAGGCGCCATTCGAGCGGGGCATAGCCGTAGCCGACGGTGATTTTCCATAGCCTGGCGATCGGGCGCTGCCACCAGGTCCAGTGCCGGTCGAGAAAGGCGCTGTCGAAATTCTCCGACAGATCCGCGAGGATCGCGGTTGCCGAAGAACGGTGAAAGAACACGACCTCGTCCAGCAGCGGCGAACCCCGGAACCAGACCTGGTCGATGGTATCGGCCCAGGCGGGCGGGCTTGCGTCCTCGAGCGGGGATTGGAAGCTCAGATCGCCGCGCTTCGCGATTGTCGACTGCGGACCCCACAGCCTGGCATCGGGGTAGGCCGCGCTCCAGTCCTGAAGATAGAGATGATGGATCTTGTTGGGGCTGACCAGATGGGCGACATCGCCCAGGCCATCGACCAGGTGCTGCAGCTCCGGCGTCAGCTCGACGGGGGACCAGATCCAGAGCCCGCCATCGCCCAGCCGGACGATGACGGACCGGGTCGGATAGGCGAAGCCGTAGAAACTGACGATCCGCCCTTCGGCCAGCCAGATATCGTCATCGACCGTTTCGAGTTCCATGCCGGCCACTTTCGCCGCATCGGCGCGGCAGTGCAATTACCTGTCGGCGATCATCGTGCGCAGGAGCAGCCGCTCGCAGCAACCGGGGTCGAAGGCGGTCGCCCTGTGCATGGTGAAATGGTTGTCCCAGATCAGAACGTCGCCCGCGTGCCATGTGTGGCGGTACTGGAATTGCGGCCGGACCGCGTGTGCGGCAAGGGCGTGAACGAGCGCCGATGATGCCTCCGGCGCCACGCCCTCCACATGGCTCAGGGGTTCGCGCGCGATGAACAGCCCATTGCGACCGGTTGCCGGGTGGCTGCGGACAAGCGGGTGGCGCACGGGGGGATTGGCCGACAACGTCCGCTCCGTCAATGGCGGCCGCGCCGGATCGGATGCCCGGAACATGGCGTCCAGCCGTTCGACCGAATAGACACCCGCAAGCGGCTCGATCCGTGCCTTGGTGTCGTCGTCCAGAGCATCATAGGCCGCGTGCATGCCGGCGAAGACCGTGTCGTCGCCGCGCCCGGGCGTTTCGACGGCGTAGAGCGCGGTCGCGCGGTTGGGGCGCGGCTTGTACATCTCGTCGATATGCCAGTCTCCGACCGAATTGGTGAACATCGGGGCCGGCCAGCCGTTTCGCTCTACGGTGCCGATGACGGTTACATCCGGCTCCTCGGGGCAGCTGTAGTGCTCCGCATGTTTGCCGGGCCTTGGCTGAAGCAGCCGGAAGCGCAGCAGGGGACCGAAGTGGCGGGCGAAGCGGGCGAAGGCCGCGGGGTCGAGCTGCTGATTGCGGAACAGCAGCAGGCAGTGCCGGTCGAATGCGTCCTGGATGTCGGCGACGGTCGCGGCATCGAGCGGGCGCGACAGATCGATGCCAGTGATCTCGGCGCCGAACGCGGCGTCCAACCGCTTCAGATCAAGCCTGGGTACCGTCATTCATTTTTGCTTCTTGCGCAGATGATAGGTCAGCGCCATCGAGATGCAGTGGCGCAGTTCCTCCTCCGGAATGTCGGCTTGCGGGTCGAACAGGATGCTCCGGTTGCCTTCATAGGTGAACGCGTCCGGATAGATCTCCCGGAAGG
>JBPCWF010000658.1:0-5267 GCA_051009775.1 Hyphomicrobiales bacterium
GCTCTGGCACGGCGAGACCGAAGTGCCGCAAACCGACCTGATCGTCCTGCCCGGCGGGTTCTCCTACGGCGACTACCTGCGTTGCGGCGCGATCGCGGCGCAGTCGCCGATCATGCGCGACGTGGTCGCCAAGACCGAAGCCGGCACGAGGGTGCTGGGCATCTGCAACGGCTTCCAGGTGCTGACCGAGGCGGGGCTGCTGCCCGGCGTCCTGATGCGGAACGCGTCGCTCAAATATGTTTGCCGCGACGTAACGCTCCGTGTCGAGCGCACCGACACGGCCTTCGCCGGCAAATACGGCAATGGCGGCGTGGTCCGCATCCCGATCGCCCATCACGAGGGGAATTACAACGCCGATGACGACACCCTCGACCGGCTCGAGGGCGAAGGCCGCGTGGCATTCCGTTACTGCACCGAACACGGCAAAATCAGCGCAGAGGCCAACCCCAACGGCTCGGCGCGCAATATCGCGGGCATCTACAACGAGGGCGGGACGGTGCTCGGCCTGATGCCCCATCCCGAGCGCCTTGCGGATCCCGAGCTCGGCGGCACCGACGGCCGGCCGATGTTCGCCTCGCTCGTCGAGGCCCTGCAATGAGCGCGCCGGCGGCGGCGCCGATCACGCCCGATCTGGTTGCCGAGCACGGGCTCAGCGACGACGAATACGAGCGCATCTGCGCCATCCTGGAGCGCGAGCCGAACCTGACCGAGCTCGGTGTTTTCTCCGTCATGTGGAGCGAGCACTGCTCCTACAAGTCGTAGCGCGTCTGGCTCAAGGAGTTTCCCACCACCGGCCCCCGGGTGATCTGCGGGCCCGGCGAGAATGCTGGTGTGGTCGATATCGGCGACGGCCAGGCCGTCATATTCAAGATGGAGAGCCACAACCACCCGTCCTATATCGAACCCTATCAGGGCGCCGCAACCGGCGTCGGCGGCATCATGCGCGACGTCTTCACCATGGGCGCCCGGCCGATCGCGCTCATGAACGCCTTGCGGTTCGGCGATCCGGCTCATGAAAAGACCCGCCATCTGGTATCGGGCGTCGTCTCCGGCATCGGCGGCTACGGCAATTGCGTCGGCGTGCCGACGGTCGGCGGCGAGGTCAATTTCGACCCGGGCTATAACGGCAACATCCTGGTCAACGCCATGTGCGTCGGGCTGGCCGACACGGACCGGATCTTCTACGCGGTCGCCGAGAGCGCGGACAAGCCGGTGATCTATGTCGGCTCCAAGACCGGGCGCGACGGCATTCACGGTGCCACCATGGCGTCTGCCGAGTTCGCAGAGGACTCCGAGGAGAAGCGCCCGACGGTCCAGGTCGGCGATCCGTTCACCGAAAAGCTCCTGATCGAGGCCTGCCTGGAACTGATGGCCGAAGACGCGATCATCGGCATCCAGGACATGGGCGCGGCCGGCCTGACATCGTCGTCGGTCGAGATGGCCGGCAAGAGCGGGGTCGGCATCGAGCTCGATCTGGATCACGTGCCTTGCCGCGAACAGGCCATGACCGCCTATGAGATGCTCCTGTCGGAGAGCCAGGAGCGCATGCTGATGGTGCTGCGGCCTGGCCGCGAGGACACCGCGCGCGCGATCTTCGAGAAATGGGGCCTGGACTTCGCGGTGATCGGCAGGACCACCGACACCGGCCGGCTGGTGGTCACCCACAAAGGCCGGATCGAAGCCGACATTCCGGTGCTGCCGGTCTCAAGCGAAGCGCCGCT
Organism: Hyphomicrobiales bacterium; assembly: GCA_051009775.1. Classification (GTDB taxonomy): domain Bacteria; phylum Pseudomonadota; class Alphaproteobacteria; order Rhizobiales; family JAJFHB01; genus JBPCWF01. The sequence continues at coordinate 1,722 of JBPCWF010000658.1, forward strand.
CTACCGCCGGCCCTGGACCGAGACCCCTGCCCCGGCGCCCGTGTCGCCGCACGATGTCGACATGCCCATGAGCTCGGCCGAAGCGCTCGGCACACTGATGGCATCGCCCGATCTCTGTTCGCGCCGCTGGGTCTGGGAGCAATACGACCACATGGTGATGGCCGACACGGTGGTGCGGCCGGGCGGCGATGCCGCGGTGGTCCGGGTCCACGGGACGGCCAAGGGCATTGCGATCACCACCGACGTGACGCCGCGCTATGTCGGCGCCGATCCGGTCGAAGGCGGCAGGCAGGCGGTGGCCGAAGCCTGGCGCAACCTCACCGCTTCCGGCGCCCTGCCCCTGGCGATCACCGACTGTCTCAATTTCGGCAGCCCGGAACGCCCGGAGATCATGGGCCAGTTCGTCGGCGCCGTGAACGGCATGTGCGAGGCCTGCTTGGCGCTCGACTTCCCGGTCGTCTCGGGCAACGTTTCTTTCTACAACGAGACCAACGGCAAAGGCATACCCCCGACACCGGCGGTCGGCGGCATCGGGCTGCTTGAGGACGTCGCGAAGCGTGCGACCATCGGCTTCAAGCCCGGTGACGAAACCATCGTGCTTATCGGCGCCGAACGCGGCCATCTCGGCCAGTCCCTGTTCCTGCGCGAGCTGCACGGCCGCCGCGACGGCGCGCCGCCGCCGGTCGACCTTGACGCCGAGAAAGCGGCAGGCGACCTGGTGCGCGCGCTGATCGCAGACGGCATCACCCGGACCGTACATGACTGTTCCGATGGCGGCCTCTATGTGGCAGTCGCCGAAATGGCGCTTGCGGGCGGCCGCGGCGCGGACATAGACCTGGGCGAAACCGGACTGCCCGCCCATGCGGTTCTGTTCGGCGAAGACCAGGGCCGCTATATGGTCGCCTGCGCCCAAAGCGAAGCCGATACAATCGTCGCCAGGGCAGCCGACGCCGGTGTCTCCGCCCGTATCGCGGGAACGGTCGAGGCCGGGGCTTTGACGGTGGCGGGTCAAGACACCATATCTGTCGAAGAGTTGAACGCCATCCATGGACAGTGGTTGCCCCGCTACATGGACGGTGTCTAAACTCGTTCCCGACACAGGGATGAACGGGGAAACGTGCCATGCCGATGGACGCGCACAAGATCGAAGAGATGATCAAGCAGAAGCTGCCGGATGCGCAGGTGACGATCGAGGATCTGCGCGGCGACGGCGATCATTATGCGGCGACCGTCGTGTCCTCCGCGTTCAAAGGCAAGTCGCGGGTTCAGCAGCATCAGCTGGTCTACGAAGCGCTTCAGGGCAATATGGGCACGGAGCTGCACGCTTTGGCCTTGCAAACATCGGCCCCGGACGACTAAATACAGGGCAATCAGCCAGAGAACAGGCAAGAGGAACGGATTGAGATGAGCGACAACATTAACGACGCAATCGACTCGGAAGTGAAGTCCAACGACGTTGTGCTGTTCATGAAGGGCACGCCCCAGTTCCCGCAATGCGGTTTCTCCGGCCAGGTGATCCAGATTCTCGACTATCTGGGTGTCGCCTATAAGGGCATCAACGTGCTCGAAAACGACGAGCTGCGGCACGGCATCAAGGCCTATACCAACTGGCCGACCATCCCGCAGCTCTACGTCAAGGGCGAGTTTGTCGGCGGCTGCGACATCATCATGTAAATGTTCCAGTCGGGCGAGCTTAAGCAGGTGCTTGCCGACAAGGACATCGCGCTCGAACACGCTTAAGCGTTGCCCGCCCGGTTCGATCTGATTCGCCGGGTTCGATGTTCGACGCCTATTTCACCCTGAAATGGGTTCATATTCTAAGCTCGACGGTGCTGTTCGGGACCGGGCTGGGCACGGCGTTCCATCTGTGGTTCGCCCATCTGCGCGGAGACGCACGCACCGTGGCGGTGGTTGCCGCCAATGTGGTGCTCGCGGACTGGCTGTTCACCACCACATCCGGCATTGTTCAGCCCGTGACCGGTGTGCTGCTCGCGCTCGAGGCGGGTCACGACCTGACCGCCGCGTGGCTTGTTCTGACCTACGTTCTCTATGTTTTGGCCGCCGTGTGCTGGTTTCCGGTGGTCCGGCTGCAGATCGGCATTCGCGACATTGCCCGCGATTGCGCCGAACGCAACGTGGCACTGACGCCTGACTACCACAGGCGCATGCGGGCATGGTTCCTGCTCGGATGGCCTGCCTTTCTCGCTCTCGTCGCGGTGTTCTACCTGATGGTGGCCAAGCCTGAACTGTGGTGAGCGCCGGAAGTTCTTGTATTTCGGCGCCAAACGGCCTATCTCATGTTCATCGAGTTTCGGCCGATTGGCTCGGCTGCGCACTTTCGACTTTGAAGTGCCTAAGCCTTACCCCTCATATCCAGAACATCGATAGGCTGCGCTGCGCGCGGGACGCGCAGGCACCAAAACGCTCTTGAATTCGAAAAGGAAGCACTATGCAAGAAGGCACCGTAAAATGGTTCAATTCGCAAAAAGGGTTCGGTTTCATTGAGCCGAGCTCCGGTGGACCGGACGTATTCGTCCACATCAGTGCTGTCGAGCGCGCCGGACTGAGCGGCCTCGATGAAGGTCAGAAGGTATCCTTTGAAGTCGTCACCGACAGCCGCACCGGCAAGTCGGCGGCGGACAGCCTTCAAACCTCGAGCTAATCGCTGAGGTGATACCGTCCAAACCGGCCGACCGCGGATGTACCGGCGGCGGGTTTGGGCGGCATTGGAGCCGGCGAGTTCCGGCTCGTGACGCCGGACAGGGGGAAACGTGTTGGTCACAAGAAGACCGCGGTTCCTCTCTATGGCTCCGCGCATTCGGTGCTGCCACACTATTCCACCGGCAAGGGAAATCGTGCATGACGGAAAACATCAAGCTCTTCATGTTCAGGTCCAGCAAGAAGTCCGCACTCCATGGCTTCGCGACCGATCCGTCAGGCGACCGCCTTCCGGAAAAATACGGCCCATGGGCCGGAATCGGCGTGGTTCGGCCCGATCAGGCGCCGCCACACGGCATGCCCCGTGACGTCATCGAATCGGGCATTGCGGAGAACGGCTATCAACTCTGGCGAACGAAAAAGTCCTGACATCCAGGACCACGTTTCATTTCAAACATCGGACAAGGGGAGAGCATGCAGGTATTCGTAAAGGACAACAATGTCGATCAGGCCCTCAAGGTCCTGAAGAAGAAGATGCAGCGCGAAGGCATATTTCGCGAATTGAAGCGGCGCCGGTCCTATGAAAAGCCGTCGGAGCGCCGCGTCCGCAGCAAGGCGGAGGCCATCCGCCGCGCCAAGAAGCTGGCCCGTAAAAAGGCCCAGCGCGAGGGTCTGCTGCCGCGACCCAAGGCAAAGCCGCGCCCGGACCGCCGCCCCGATCCGATGCGCGCGCCGCGGCCCACGGGCGAACGCGCCCCGACATCGCCGGCAGCGCCATCTTCCCAGGCACCGGCCGAGGCACCTGCCGCCACAGCACGGGAAGACGCGTGATCGCCTTGGCGATCGCAGGCCTGGCCGACATACACCGCGTTCCAGAAACGCCGAAGC
>JBPCWF010000659.1:0-2912 GCA_051009775.1 Hyphomicrobiales bacterium
GCGATGGTTGCCATTGGCCAGCGGGTGATCAACCTGCAGGAGAAGATGCGGCCGGTCGAAGCTCAACCCAAGGCGGACGCCAAATAGGCGTTGTTGTTTTGGCGCACTCAATGTGGCCGGGAGAGGAAACTCTCCCGGAACGCAACCGCCATCCGGACCGGGAGTGAACAGGCCGCGGAGCGGCCGTCCGGCACAATAGCCGGCGAACCTGACGGCATTCCACCCGTACCAGACGATTGATACTGCCGTCCGGCGGCATTTACCTATTCACCATATGCGCTGCTTTTCGTTGGCCCCTGTCACGGCGAGTTCTATGCCTGGCTCACCAGGGTTCGGCGTGATCAGGAGTGTTCGATGAACCGATACGGCAAACATCTCAAAGATTTCGACAAAGCGATCGGTACGATTACTGCTGCAAGAGACGGAATGCAGCAGGAATACAACCTTCTGAAGCAGCAGTTCCGGACATATCTCGACGAACACGAGACATTCACGCGGAACGTTCGCAAATACCTTGACGACCTCGAGGCGGATGATGACGAAAACACCAAGAGAAGCCCCGATGCGGCGAACTCGAACCAGACCGGGCACAACGAACGCGTCACCCGACATCCTGGCGAATGAGCGGCTGAAGGCATTCAAGGACCGCTTCGGCCGCTACGCCGTTCTGGTTTCGGCGGTGGCCCTCGCCTTTGCGCTCGGCTTTGTCCAGGGCTTCCCCGTCTTTACGGGCACGCCGGTGTCGGCGCTGAACAGCACGGCTCCCGATCCTGAAACCAGCCGGAAAAATCTGGATCTGGCGGGGAACATCATCAAGGGCAAGGTGACGGCTCATATGGAACGTCACACCTGTCTCTCCAGCATTCAGTTCACGTCTCTCGACGTCCGCCTGCCCGACGGCTCGATGATCGAGGTCATGCTGCCGCTGCAGGTCAAGGACTTGGCCGAGGCGGAAAAGCTCTTTCCCGCCGGCAAGGTCGAGGCGTTCAGGCTGAATGAGATTTCAAATGTCAAATCGGCCAATGGCGGACAGCTCTATGCCATTTCCGATGCCGGCCTGAACTAAGCTGTTTGGAGCTGGTGGTATGGCGCTTTTGACGCGGTGGCCTGCCGTCAGGTCATTCCGCAGCGTCGACGTGAGGCAGGGGCGCACTGTCTTCCAGGAACATCTCGTGCCGGCCGACCTCTTCCTTTGCGGCCTGTGCGGCTTCCTTTGCGGCCAGTGCGGCGGCCTTCTTGCGGTCGCGCGCAGGCGTGGTCAGCTCGATCGGCCCCTTGAACTCAAGCAGCGCGCGCAGGAAGATATGAAGCTCCGGCAGCGTCATGCGCAGCTCGCCGGACGAGGGCAGGAAACCGCCGTTCAGTTCCGCCGCGTCGACGGTGCTCCGGCCGCGCTTATCCAGCACCACCATCTTGACCGTGACATGTGTCAGATCGAATTCGGAGATGTCGACGGACATCTTCAATTGTGCCATGAGACCGCCCCGCCCAGCTGCCGTTCGATGGCGAAAACTATCGGCGAGTCATGGTTACCAAACGGTTAACCGCTCAGGTTCCGGCTTGAGTGCCCATGGTTTTGGCGGTCTGGTTGAACAGGACCTCGCGTTCCTCGTCGCTCGGCGCCTCGGAGCGGCGGAACTCCTTGCCGAGATCGACACCGCGCTGAACCGCCGGACGCTCTTTTATGGCCTGGCGCCAGCGCGCGACATTGGGGAACTCGTCCAGGGGCTGGCCCAGGGGTTTTGAGATCAGGATCCACGGCCAGGAGATCATGTCGGCGATGGTGTAGTCGTCGCCCAGGATGTAGTCGCGGCCTTCGAGGCGGCGTTCGAGCACGCCGATGCAGCGGTTGTATTCATTGGCGTAGCGGGTCCGCGAATAGTCTTCCTCGCCCGGCGCATAATTGACAAAGTGGCTGATCTGGCCGGCCATCGGCCCGAGATTGCCGACCTGCCAGAACAGCCATTCGAGCGTCTCCTTGCGGCCCACAGGGTCGGTCGGCATAAACCGGCCGGCCTTCTCCGCCAGATGGATCAGGATCGCACCGGACTCGAAGATCGGCAGGGGATCGCCATCGACATCGTGATCGACGATGGCCGGCATCCGATGGTTCGGGCTGATCGCCAGGAACTCCGGCTTGAACTGATCGCCCTTGCCGATATTGACCGGGATCAGATTGTAGTCGAGGCCGCATTCCTCCAGCATGATGGAGACTTTCCAGCCGTTCGGCGTCGGCCAGTAATAGAAGTCGATCATGACGCAAGCGCCTCCGCCGGACCGGCGATCGTGCCCTCTTCTCTCAACGCCTCGATATCGGCGGCGCCGTATCCGAGTTCCGTCAGGAGGTCGACGGTGTGTTCGCCCAGTTGCGGAGCGCCGTGGCGGATTGCGGCTTCGGTGGCGGAGAACCGCGCCGCCGGCCGCGCCTGGCGGATCGGACCGGCCACGGGGTGGTCGATTTCCACAATGAGGCCGTTCTCGCGCACCTGGTCATGATCGAGCACGCCATTGCGGGTCAGCACCGGCGCGCAGGGCACGTCTTCCGCTTCGAGCCGTTCGATCCACTCCGCGGCGGTCCGCGTCAGCAGCACCTCCTGGGTCATGGCGAGCCGGTCGTTGATGTTGTCCTGGCGCAGGGCCACGGTCTTGAACCGGGCGTCGTCGAGCCATTCCGGCTGGTCCAGTGCACGGGTCAGCGCCGCCCATTCCCGGTCGGACTGGACCGCGACCGAGATATGGCCGTCGGCGGTCTCGTAGATCAGGTCGATGAAGCTTGCCGCCCGCTGCTGCGGCAACTCGTCGCCGATGAAGGTCTGGCTGCCCATGTCCGAACCCCAGAGGAATCCGACCACCGCGTCGAGCATGGAGAGGCGGACGTGCTGGCCCTCGCCAGTGCGTTCGCGGGCAAGCAG
>JBPCWF010000660.1:0-3070 GCA_051009775.1 Hyphomicrobiales bacterium
CGATGGGCTCGCCGCGCGCGATCATGCCGCGGTACTTCTCGACCAGTGCGCTTCGTTCAAAACCTGCCATCGTCAGGGCCTCGCTCGCTTCAGGGTCTGGCGGCCGCCATTGGTGATGCTGCGGAACGCATCGACCAGGGCGGCGGAAAACTGCGGGTCGTTGATATTGTGCGGCAGCCGGATGAGCTGGCGCGTCGCGGTCTGGCGCACGGTGCGCTCGAGCGCGGAGAACAACGCCTGGTCGGCCTGCGGGTCGTGGAACGCCTGGCCCGGCGCGTCGAGCGCCGAGACGCCGCCTTCGGGCAGGAAGAACCGGACGGCCGCACTCATCTGGTTCAGGCGCTCGCCGATCCACTGGCCCATGCGCTCGTTTTCTTGCGCCGTGGTGCGCATCAGGGTGACCTGCGGATTGTGCTCGTAGAACAGCCGGTCCTTGTACTTCTCGGGCACTGTGTCGGGTGGTCCGAAATTGACCATGTCGAGCGCGCCGCAGGCGCCGACATAGGGCATCCGGGCCCGGATCACGGCGCCGAACCGGTCTTCCGTCGCGGCGAACACGCCGCCCATCATCATGTCGCAGACCTCGGTCGTGGTGATGTCGAGCACGCCGGTCAGCATGCCGGAGTCGATCAGTTTCTCCATCGACTGGCCGCCGACGCCGGTGGCGTGGAACACAAGGCAGTCATAGTCGTCCTCGAGCGCCGCCGTGACCTGCTGCACGCAGGGCGTGGTGACGCCGAACATGGTGAGCCCGATCGGCGGCCGCTCGGAGGCCGCGGCATCGGCGAGCCGCCGTTGCGCCCGCGCCTTGACCATGCCGGCCATGGCCTCAGCCCCGTTGGCCAGGACCTGCCGCGAGATCGAGTTGAGCCCTTGGACGTCCGTCACCGAGTACATCATCATGATGTCCGCGGGCCCGACATATTTCTGCACGTCGCCCGAGGCGACGGTGGAAATCAGGATCTTGGGCACGCCCACGGGAAGGGCGCGCATGGCCGGCGCAGCCATGGCCGTGCCGCCGGAGCCACCGGCGGAGATGATCCCGGCAATGCCGCTCTGGCGGGTGATCCAGGCCTCGAAGGCCTCCGACATGGCGGCGACCGAGGTGCCCCGGTCATCGCTGAACACGCTGTTCGGTCCGTGCCGGTGGTAGGCCGCGATCTGATGCGGCGGAATCTCCGCTGCCGAAACGGCGCCGGATGTCGACAGGTCCACGAGTCGGGTCCGCACACCGCCGTCCTTGAGCAGGTCGCGGATATATTTGAGTTCCTGGCCCTTGGTGTCGAGCGTGCCGGCGACCAGCACCACCGGTTCGCCGGTGGCCGACAGCGGGCGCAGCGAGACCTGTTCCGCCGGCCGTCCCACCGTGCTGACCGGCTCACCCGCCGAGGTGGTTCGTGCCGCCGCCTCGATGCGCGCGACCGCGACCGGCTGCGACCACCGTGTCGGCAGCTTCGGGTTGGACAGATAGATCTTGGTCGGGCCCCGGCGCGGCTCGGGTGAGGGTGCAACTGCGCCGCCCTGTTCGGCTGCCTCGCCCGTGTCGTCTTCGCCATGGCGCCCGACGCCGAGCAGTCTTTGCTGAAGGTCGCGGTCGGCCGACAGGCGGTTTGAGTCCATGATCCGGTTGACCCGGCCGTTGACCATGATCGCGACACTTTCGGAGACCGCCGTGGCGACGCCGATATTCTGTTCGATCACCAGGACCGATTCGCCCTCGTCGCCGAGCCGGACCAGCATCTCCTCCAGGAGGGCCACGATCACCGGCGCCAGGCCCTCGGTCGGCTCGTCCATGATCAGGAGATGCGGGTTGAGCAGGAGCGCTCGGGCAATCGCCAGCATCTGCTGTTCGCCGCCCGACAGCTGCCCGCCGCCATTGGACTTGCGGTCGGCGAGCCGCGGGAACGTGTCGTAGACCCGTTCGATGCTCCAGGCGCCCCGATGCCCCGCCGCGGTCAGACGCAGATGCTCGTCGACGGTAAGCGTCGGCCACAGGCGCCGGCCCTGCGGCACATAGCCGATGCCGAGCCGCGCGATCTGGGACGGGTTGAGGGCGGTCAGTTCGTGGCCTGAGAACCGGATCGATCCGCTCGCCACGGGCACCAGCCCCATGATCGCCTGGCACAGGGTGGTCTTGCCCATGCCGTTCCGGCCGACCACGGAGAGGACGCCGTGATCGAGCGTCAGGTCGACGCCCTGGAGTGCATGGGAATGGCCGTAATAGACATTGAGGCCGGAGACCTGAAGCACCGGCACGGATGACCCGCGGGGGCGGTCGGCGTCACGCATGACCACCTCCCAGATAAAGCTCCTGGACCTCCGGGTCCGTCTCGATCTCCTCCGGCCGGCCTTCCTTGAAGATCGTGCCGTTGTGCATCATGGTGACGCTCTCCACCACCCGTAACGCCACGTCCATGTCGTGCTCGATGATGATGTAGCCGATATGGGCGGGCATCGAGGTCAGGATGTCGATCAGCTCGGAGCGCTCGGCCGGCGACAGGCCGGCGGCGGGTTCGTCGAACAGGATGAAGCGCGGCGCACCGGACAGCGCGAGTGCGATCTCGAGCTGGCGCTGCTGGCCGTGGCTCAGGTCGGAAACCAGCGTGTCCCTGGCGTCGGTCAGATGCACCGCCTCGACCAAATTGGAGGCGGAGTTCATCAGCGCGTCGTTGCGGCGCGGCCGAATCATCGAGAACCGTCCGCGCGACACGCCGCGGCAGGCGAGATAGACATTGTCGATCACCGTCATGCCGCCGAACAGGAGCGAGATCTGGTAGGTGCGCCGCAATCCGCGCCGGATGCGTTCGTGCGGCGGGAAGTCGGTGATGTCCTCGCCGAAGAAGCGGATCGTGCCGGAGGTCGGCGGAAAGTCGCCGGTCACGCAGTTGAACAGCGTCGTCTTGCCGGCGCCGTTCGAGCCGAGCACCGCCCGGCGTTCGCCCGGTCGCACCGTCATCGTGACGTCGTCGAGTGCGCGCAGGGCGCCGAAGTCACGGCTCAGGCCGCGCAGTTCCAGCGCATTGGCCGAGCCGGTCGCGCCGATCTTCTGGCCGTTCTCGGGGCGTATGTC
>JBPCWF010000661.1:0-9723 GCA_051009775.1 Hyphomicrobiales bacterium
GGCGACAGCAATCCGGACCAGCCGCGGCTGATCTCGGGCTGGAATGTCGACATCCCGGCGGCCCAGGCCGCGCCTGCGCCCAAGCCCGCGGCGGCGCCCGTGCTGGAGCGCTGATCCAGACTAGAGCGGCCAGACCAGCAGGATCATCGGCACCGCGATCGCAATCACCAGTATTTCCAGCGGCAGGCCCATGCGCCAGTAATCGCCGAACCGGTAGCCGCCGGGGCCGAGGATCAGCGTGTTGTTCTTGTGCCCGATCGGCGTGAGGAATGCGCAGGACGCCCCGACCGCAACCGCCATCAAGAACGGGTCCGCACTGACACCCAGTTTGGAGGCGATGTCGACCGCGATCGGCGCGGAAATCACAGCGGTGGCGGTGTTGTTGAGCACGTCGGACAGCGTCATCACCACGATCATCAGGATGGTCAGGACCACGGCTGCGGAATAGCCGGCGGTGAGGTCGACGATGCCCTGGGCGATCAGCGCGGTGCCGCCCGACTGATGCAGCGCGGCACCGATCGGGATCAGCGACCCCAGAAGTATGATCACCGGCCATTCGACCGCATCGTAGATCTGGCTCAGGGGCACGATGCGCAGCAGCACGTAGAGCACCACGCAGCCGGCAAGGGCGACCGGCAGATAGAGCAGCTTGAGGCTCGCGAGCACAATGGCGGCGGCGAAAATGCCGACCGCGAGCCCGGCCTTCTGGCGCTGGGCGACCTGAAGGCCGCGTGGCGCCAGCGGCATGCAGCCGAGCCAGCTCGAGATCTCGCTCACCCGCTCCTCGGGGCCGAGCAGCAGCAGGATGTCGCCGGCCTGGACTTCAAGTTTGCGGACCCGCTCGCGAAACCGCTTGCCCTGGCGCGAGACGCCCAGCAGAGCGACACCATGGCGGTGGAGCAGACCAACCGACAGGGCGGACCGTCCCTCGATCCGCGCGCCCTGCGGAACCACGACCTCGAGCAGGGACAGGGTACCGCTCAGCACGCCCCCGTGCTTCTCGGCGCCGGCATATTCGAGGCCGAGTGCGCCGACAAATTGCTCGATCGCCTCGGGTCCCGCCTCCAGCACCAGGATGTCGCCCTTGCGGATGGTTTCCCGGCGCGCCATGCCCGGCAGGTGCTTGCCCCGGCGGACCAGGCCGACGATCGCAACGTCGTTTTCCTCCGCGATCTGATCGAGGTCGCGCACGCGCTGATCGATCGCTTCCGACTTTTCGGAAACCCTGGCCTCGGCGACATAACCCTCGAGGTTCTCCAGCTCCATCTGCGTGTCGTGCTCGGTGCGGTCGACCGGGATCAGCCGCCAGCCGATCAGGGTGACGAAAATGACGCCCGCGGTGGCGCAGGCCAGTCCGACCGGCGCGAAGTCGAACATGGAAAACTGCCCGCCCAGATGTTCGCCGCGGAACTCGGCGATGATGATGTTGGGCGGCGTGCCGATCAGCGTGATCAGGCCGCCCAGGATCGAGGCGAAGGAAATCGGCATCAAGGTGAGCGCCGGGCTGCGTTTGGCCTTGCGTGCGGCCTGGATGTCGACCGGCATGAGCAGGGCAAGTGCGGCGACATTGTTCATTACAGCCGAGAGCGCGGCGGACAGGCCCGACATGATGGCGATATGGGCGCTGAGCGGCCGTGACGCGTCGACGAAGGTGCGGGTTATCAGTTCGACGGCGCCGGATGCGGACAGGCCACGGCTGACGATCAGCACCAGGGCGATGATCACCGTTGCCGGATGGCCGAAACCGGCAAACGCCTGCTTCTCCGGCACGGCGCCGAGCACGAGCGCGACCACGAGGGCGGAGAAAGCGATCAGGTCGTAGCGCCAGCGGCCCCAGATCAGCATCGCGAAGACGCCGCCCATGACGGAAAACAAAATGATCTGTTGGGAGGTCATAAGCGGCGCCCGTGGTGATCAAACGGAAGCGGCGAGAATCACCGAGACGGGCGCCGCGGTCAAGCCGGTCGCCGCGGGGAATCTCGTTTGTGGGCGAAAGGGCTCAGTTAAGCCGGCCGTGGCAATGCTTGTATTTCTTGCCGGACCCGCACGGGCATTGGGCGTTGCGCTGGATCTTGCCCCAGGTCGCCGGATTGCCCGGGTCGAGCGCCTCGCCCTTCTTGCCGCGCATTGTCCCGGTTTCCGCCCCCATCGTCGCGAAGGCCAGCTCCGCTTCCTCCAGATCGTTGAGGCCGGTGAACGGATCGATGTGCTCGGCCTCCAGTTCCGGAAGCTCCTCGTCGAACAGGTCCTCGGGCACGTCTTCGGCCAGCTCGACGCGCATCAGCTGAGCCGACACCGCCTCGCGCAGCTTGGACAGCATGGTCTCGAACATGGTGAAGCCTTCGGTCTTGTATTCGTTGAGAGGGTCACGCTGCCCGTAGCCGCGCATGGCGACCGCCTGGCGCAGATAGTCGAGCATGAGCAGGTGCTCGCGCCACAGGTGATCCAGGGTCTGCAGCAGGATCGCCTTTTCGATCTGGCGCATGATCTCGGGCCCGATGCGGGCGGTGCGCGCGGCGGCGGCCTCGTCGGCGTTCTGGATCAGCCGCTCGCGGATTTCCTCGTTGGCGATGCCTTCTTCTTGTGCCCAGTCGACGACGGGCAGGTCGAGATTGAGGTGCTCCGCGGCCGCCTGCTGGAGGCCTTCCGCATCCCATTCCTCGGCATAGGCCTTTTCCGGGATATGCTGGGCGACCAGATCGTCGATCACCTGATAGCGCATGTCGTCGGTGGTCTCGCTGACATCCTCGTCGCCCATGATGTCGATGCGCTGCTCGAAGATCACCTTGCGCTGATCGTTCATCACGTCGTCGAACTTGAGCAGGTTCTTGCGGATATCGAAGTTGCGCGCCTCGACCTTTTGCTGCGCCTTTTCCAGCGCCTTGTTGATCCACGGATGGATGATCGCCTCGCCCTCTTCGAGGCCGAGTTTCTGCAGCATCGAATCCATGCGCTCTGAGCCGAAGATGCGCATCAGGTCGTCCTCGAGACTGAGGAAGAACTTGGAGTGGCCGGGATCGCCCTGGCGGCCTGAGCGGCCGCGCAGCTGGTTGTCGATGCGCCGGGCTTCATGGCGCTCGGTACCGATGACATAGAGGCCGCCGGCGGCAATCACCTTGGCCCTGGCTTCCGCGATCTCCTCGTGAATTCGGGCGATCTTCTGCTCGCGCTTGGCGTCGTCCTCGATCGATGCGGCTTCGGTCGCGATGCGCATGTCGGCGTTGCCGCCGAGCTGGATGTCGGTACCGCGGCCGGCCATGTTGGTGGCGATCGTGATCGCGCCCGCCGCGCCGGCCTGGGAGATGATCTGCGCTTCCTGCTCGTGATATCTGGCGTTCAGAACATTGTGCGGGACTTTGTCCTTGGCGAGCATGGCGGCGAGCAGTTCCGACTTCTCGATCGAGGTGGTACCGACCAGAACCGGTTGGCCGTTGTCCCGGCATTCCTTGATCAATTCGATGATGGCGCGGTATTTCTCCCCCGCCGTGCGGTAGACCTCGTCATCGTCATCTTCACGCGACACAGGCACATTGGTCGGGATCTCGGCGACATCGAGCTTGTAGATGTCCATGAACTCGTCCGCTTCGGTAGAGGCGGTGCCGGTCATGCCGGCGAGCTTCTCGTAAAGCCGGAAGTAGTTCTGGAACGTAACCGAGGCGAGGGTCTGGTTCTCCGGCTGGATCGAGCAGCCTTCCTTGGCCTCGAGCGCCTGGTGCAGGCCTTCCGAGTAGCGCCGGCCCTCCATCATGCGGCCGGTGAACTCATCGATGATGACGACCTGATCGCTCTTGACAATGTAATCCTTGTCACGCTGGAACAGCTTGTGCGCCTTGACCGCCTGGTTGACGTGGTGGACCACGGTGACGTTTTCCAGGTCGTAGAGCGACTCGCCCTGCAGCATGCCAGCGTCGCGCAGCAACTGCTCGACATGGTCGTTGCCCTCCTCGGTCAGGGTCGCGGTGCGCATCTTCTCATCGAGTTCGATGTCACCCTCGACCAGATCCGGGATCAGCTTGTCGACCGCGATATAGAGGTCCGACTTGTCGTCGACCGCGCCGGAGATGATCAGCGGAGTGCGCGCCTCGTCGACCAGGATCGAGTCGACCTCGTCGACGATGGCGTAATAGTGCCCGCGCTGGGTCATGTCCTCCAGATGGTACTTCATGTTGTCGCGCAGGTAGTCGAAACCGAACTCGTTGTTGGTTCCATAGGTGATGTCGGCGGCATATTGCTCGCGCCGCTCGTCGTCCTCGATGCCGTGCACGATGCAGCCGACCGTCATGCCGAGAAAGCCGTAGACCGCGCCCATCCAGTCGGCGTCGCGGCGGGCCAGGTAGTCGTTGACCGTGACGACGTGCACGCCGCGCCCCGTCAGAGCGTTGAGATAGACCGGCAGGGTGGCCACAAGGGTCTTGCCCTCACCGGTTTTCATTTCCGAGATCTTGCCCTCGTGGAGCACCATGCCGCCGATCAGCTGGACGTCGAAATGCCGTTGTCCCAGCGTCCGCTTTGCCGCCTCGCGCACAGTCGCGAATGCCGGCACAAGCAGGTCTTCGAGGCTGGCGCCGTCCTGCACCTGTTTGCGGTAGGTGTCGGTTCGGGCGCGCAGCTCGTCGTCGCTCAGCGCCTCGAACTCGGCTTCCATTTTGTTGATTGCATCGACTTTGGCCGAATAACCCTTCAACTTTCGCTCGTTCGACGATCCGAAGATCTTGGCGGCGAATGCGCCGATGCTGACCATGTCGATAGATCCTTTACTCTCCAGCCGATCAGCTCTGCGCAAGTGGGCGGCGGACCCAGGGCTGGCAGTCGATAGTATGTGTTCAACGGGAACGGACGTGTCCGCAGATGCTGGACAGATAAGCCTAGCCCTGAATGTTGTCAATGTAACGTCGACTTGAGCCCGGTGCCTTTGCAAATTGTGTTAAGTATGCGTCATTGCGTCAGTTGAGCGCGATGACCGCATAGCGCATATAGGCGCGGTAATTTCCCGATACAGCATAAAATCGCCGGATTTCATGCTCAATTGACTGGCCGCCATGAACACGTTGGCTGGGCTCTCAAAAACAGAGTGGATGATCATGAACCTGAAAACGACTTTCGCTGCCCTCATCGCCGTTGCGGCATCGGCGTGTCTTGCACCCCCCGCGGTGGCTCAGGAAGAGGACCGGGTGGTCGCGCGCGTGAATTCCTACGAGATCCGCGCCTCAGAAGTCGCACTCGCCGCCGAGGATGTGCTGCCGCAGCTGTCCAACCTGCCGTCGCAGGCGCGCTATCCATTTCTCGTTCAGTATCTGATCGAGCGCCACCTTCTGGCCCAGACCGCCCGTGAGCAGAAGATGGACCAGACCTCCGAATACAAAAAGCGCCTGGATTACTATCAGGCGAAAGCGCTGCGCGACGCCTATTTCATCAAGGTGCTCAAACCCCAGGTCACCGAAGAGGATGCGCGCAAGGAATATGACAAGCAGGTCGCCAAGGCCGGCAATCAGGAGAAGGTGCGCGCGCGCCACATCCTGGTCCCTGAGGAAGCGATCGCCAAAGAGATATCCAGCGCGCTCAAAACCAACCCGGCGGCGTTCGACGACATGGCCAAGAAGCATGCTCCCGGCTCGAACACCGATCTGGGCTATCTGGCCGCGGACGACGAGCCGGCCGTGATCTCAAAAGCGGCCTTCGGCCTGAAGGCCGGCGAGGTTTCCGCACCGGTGCAAAGCAAGTTCGGCTGGCATGTCATCAAGGTCGAAGACAGGAAGACGAGCCAGGTCCAGCCGTTCGACAAGATCAAGGCCGGCCTCATCCAGCTTCTGTCGCGCCAGAAGGTCCAGGCGGCGGTCAACGCCCTGACCGAGAAGGCCAAGATCGAGATTCTGGATAAGGATCTTGAGAAGCTGCGGCAGCAGAAAAAAGCCAACTGACCAGTCCATGACGGACCGGTGGCGGCTGGCGTGATGTCCGCCGCCACAGGCATCAGGGGAGAAGCCCTTGGGGGGGTCGAGCTCAATATCGCCATTGGCGCCGCGCACCACGCCGCGGCTTAAACCGGTTCCCGGCGTACGCCTCGCCGTGGCCGAAACCGGTATGAAGTACCGCTCGCGGCCCGACCTGCTGCTCGCCCTGCTTGACCCGGGAACGTCGGTCGCGGGCGTTCTGACGCAGTCCAAGACCGCTTCCGCGCCGGTCGACTGGTGTCGCAGGAACCTGGGTCACGGCCACGCCCGCGCGCTTCTGGTCAATGCCGGCAATGCCAATGCCTTCACCGGCCGGGCCGGAGACCGTGCTGTGCGTACGATCGCGTCGGAGGTCGCCACGCGCCTGGGCTGCCGCCAGCGCGACGTCTTTCTCGCCTCCACCGGCGTCATCGGCGAGCCGCTTCCGGCGGCGCCGCTCGTCGCCGAGGTCGCGGGGCTGACGGACGCGGTGGCGGCCGGCGGCTGGCGCGACGCGGCACGGGCCATCATGACCACCGACACCTTTGCCAAACTGGCAACCGCGGAGACCAGGCTCGGCGGTGTCAAGGTCCGGATCAACGGCATTGCCAAGGGCTCGGGCATGATCGCTCCGGACATGGCGACCATGCTGGCGTTCATATTCACCGACGCGGCGGTGCCGGCGCCGCTGCTTAAGGCCCTGCTCGAGCGCGCCATGGCACAGTCCTTCAACGCCATCACGGTCGACGGCGACACCTCGACCAGCGACACGGTCCTTGCGTTCGCCACCGGTGCAGCGGGAGGGGCGCCGCCGTCGGACGCGGACGATCCGGCCGTCAGGCCGTTCACGCGAGCGCTGACCGCGGTGTGCCGCGATCTTGCCCATCAGGTCGTGCGCGACGGCGAAGGCGCCCGGAAGTTCGTATCGATAGAAGTGACCGGCGCCGAAGATGACAGGGCCGCCCGGCGGATCGGTCTGGCGATCGCGAACTCGCCGTTGGTCAAGACCGCGATCGCCGGCGAGGACGCCAACTGGGGCCGCATCGTCATGGCGGTCGGCAAATCCGGCGAGGCGGCAAACAGAGACCGGCTGTCGATCTGGATCGGCGGCGTCAAAGTCGCCGTCCGCGGCGCGATAAATCCGGAATATGATGAACGAACCCTTATTCCCCATATGAAGGGGAGCGAGATCGATATTCGCGTCCATGTTGGCGTCGGGCGCGGAAAATCTACCGTTTGGACCTGCGATCTGACCCATGGTTACATTTCGATCAACGCGGACTATCGCAGCTGACCCGCGGCAATTGTACGCGTTCGAACGAGATACATCCGACACTAGTCAAGTTTTAACTTTTGCTCCCAATACTGACGAGGCGAAGTTCGCGAGATGAAGCTGCTTCTGGTCGCCGCCTGCGCGATGGTCGACCCGGATGGCCGGGTGCTGATCGCCCGCAGACCCGAAGGCAAGCCGATGGCCGGTCTTTGGGAGTTTCCGGGCGGCAAGGTCGAGCCCGGAGAACAGCCGGAAGCAACCGTCATCCGCGAGTTGAAGGAGGAATTGGGAGTAGACGTAACCGAAGCGTGCCTTGCACCGCTGACTTTCGCCAGCCACGCTTATGAAGAGTTTCATCTTTTGATGCCGCTCTACATATGCAGGCGCTGGGACGGCACGGTGACACCGCGGGAAGGCCAACAGGTCAAATGGGTCCGTCCCGTGCGGTTGCGCGACTATCCTATGCCACCCGCCGATATCCCGTTGATATCGCATCTAACCGACCTTCTGTGACGAAGGCGGAGACGAAAAAAGCGAACCGCGAGGCGCATCGGAAGATTATGACGGTGCGGCTCGACAACCCGGGCGGGTGAGTTGCGTAGTACTAGGGAGCTGTCAACAATGCGCTATATGGCGAGTGAATTGACGAATGAACTGAAGAATGAATTTCCCAACGATGAATCCGGCGGAACCGCGATCGAATATACTCTGATCGCAGCGATCATTTCCGTTTCGATCATCGCCGCCGTGGACTCGATGGGCCAGGGCTTCGTGCTCGGCGTCATCACCTCCATCGTCAACGGCTTCGCGACGCTGCTCGGCGGCTAACGACTGAACTTCTGCTCCTCGGTGCCGAGCGCACCGGCCAGGCTTTTCTCGGCGCTTCCCGGCGCGAGCGGCTTCTGCTGGCTCTCATGGGGCGCCCAGCCCGTCAGGTAAACGATCTGGAAGGTCGCCGGTATGCGGCCGTCGGGATCGGCATGGAGCGCGTGATAGGTCTCCGCCACTTTCATCAGCAATGATCGCGTAAGGGGCGTACGGCTGCGCTCGCGCAGCACGCTGGTCGCGCCCATCGCCCGCAAATCATGCATCAATTCGAGCGCGCTGCCGTAGCGTGCCGTCAGCCGGTCGGTGTCGACCACCGGCAGCGCGAAGCCTGCACGCTGCAGCAGACCGCCCAGGTCGCGGACGTCGGCGAACGGTGCGACACGCGGGCTGACGCCTCCCGTCATCTCGGTCTCGGCCGCCAGGAACGCCTGGCGCAGTTCGCTCAGCGTGTCGCCGCCGAACAGGGCGCCGAGGAACAGGCCGTCGGGCCTGAGCGCCTGTCTGATCTGGATAAGCGCGCCCGGCAGGTCGTCGGCCAGATGGAGCGTGAGGCCGCTGACGAAGAGCGCCAGTCTGCCGGGTGCGATGGCGAGCCGCTCCTCGTCGAGCACGGCATGCGGCGGCGGCGCGGCGGACAGCTGATCCTCCGCCAGGTCCGCCGAACAGATCCAGCCGGCCTTGCCGGTGTCCGCCATGGCGCGGGCGAGCGTGCCGTCCGCCGCATTGTAGGCGACGGAGGTCTCGAACTCCCGGTTGATGCTGTCGAGACGGTCGGCGACTTCCGCCGCAACCGCCTGCAACAGAAAATCGGCCGTGCCGCTTTGCCGGGCACGCCGGTTCCGGCGTATCCTCAGGAGCGTGCGGTCAAAAATGTCCGGGCTGGGCGATGTCATGGCGGGAGCCTAGTGCGAGACGATGGCAACGACAACCGAACGCGACATGGAACCTGACCGAAGCGCGATCGCGCGTGGCGCCGTCGTGGCACGGTCCGCACTGTCGCGCTTCGGTGGCATGGCGGTCGCCGCCATATTGCCGGCGCAGTGCCTGAGCTGCAGGGCGCGTATCGCGGATCATCCGGGCCTGTGCGCGCAGTGCTGGAGAGGCATCGATTTCATAGAGCCGCCGTGCTGTCCGCGCACCGGCCTGCCGTTCGCCTATGACCCGGGACCGGGCACGGTCAGCGCGGTGGCGCTGGCGCGGCCGCCCGTATGGAACCGCGCGCGGGCGGCCGCCGCCTTCGGGCCGGTGTCGCGCCAGCTGGTGCATGCGCTCAAGTACCGCGATCGCCTGGAGGTCGCCGGGCTGCTCGGGCGGCTCATGGTCAGGACCGGCGGAGACCTGCTTGGAAATGCCGAGCTGATTGCACCGGTTCCGCTTTACCGCGGCCGCCTGTGGACCCGGCGCTACAACCAGTCAGCGCTGCTGGCGGGCGCGATCGCCGCCCATGCGGGCGTTCCCGCCAACATGGACGCGCTGCGCCGGACCCGTCCGACGCGGGCACAGGTCGGGCTCAATATGGCAGAACGCCGGCGCAACGTACGCGGCGCCTTCGCGCCCGGTGACGTCCGGACCATGGCGGTGGCCGGCCGGCGGGTGCTTCTGGTCGACGATGTCATCACCACGGGCGCGACCGCGGGGGCCTGTGTGGCGGCGCTGCTTGGAGCCGGTGCCCGCCAGGTCGACGTGCTGGCC
>JBPCWF010000662.1:0-5785 GCA_051009775.1 Hyphomicrobiales bacterium
GATGCCGACCTGGTTCTGGGCCGGCTCGACCCGCATAATTTCGCCGGCGGCAGCATCACCCTCGTTACCGATGACGCCAAGGGCGCAATGACGCGCGATCTCGGCGCGCCGCTCGGCATGGACGAGACCCAGGCAGCCTATGGCCTGTGCGAGGTGGTCGACGAGAACATGGCCAACGCGGCCCGCGTCCATGCGGTCGAAAACGGCAAGGACATGGGCAGTTACGCCATGATCGCCTTTGGCGGCGCGGCGCCGATTCACGCGGCGCGCCTGTGCGACAAGCTCGGCATCGACAGGTTCCTGGTGCCGCCGGGCGCGGGCGTGGGATCCGCCATCGGCTTCCTCCTGGCGCCGTTCAGCTTCGAGGCCGTGCGCACCGACCACATGGCGCTCTCCGCCTTCGATGCCGACCGGGTCAACCGGATCATCGAGGAACTGAGCGAGGAGGCCGAGAGCTTCGTGCGCCATGCCATGACCTCGGGCGAGCCGGAGCGCGAATGCCAGGTCTTCATGCGCTATCGCGGCCAGGGCTGGGAAATCCCCGTCGACATCCATGAGACCCGCTTCGGGCCGGACGATGCAACGAGGCTCAAGGTGCTGTTCGACGAGACCTATGCGCGCTATTTCGGTCGGCCGATCGAGGGTCTGGAAATCGAACTCGTGAGCTGGGCCGTGAAATCGAGCTCGCCGAAGCCGCCGGTCGAACGCCAGGACACGCTGGGCGCCGGCGAAGGCGTGGCCTCCGCCGGCACTCGCCGCCTGTTCGACATTTCACGCGAAGAATGGGTCGACGCCCTGACTTACGACCGATCGGCATTTGCCGCCGGCACCGGCGTCCAGGGACCGGCGGTGATCGTCGAGACGGAGACCGCCACCGTGGTGCCGTCCAACTACGAAGTCACCGCGCAGGCCGACGGCTGCCTCCGGGTCGCGAGCAGAAAATGACGGGAATGAGTTCATGACCGCCGTTGCTAACGTTCACGTCCAGGTCATGTGAAACCGCCCGACCGCGGTGGTCGAGGAACAGGCCCGCACCCTGATCCGCACCGCCTTCTCGACCAGCGTGCGCGAAGCGGGCGATCTCTCCGCCGGGGTGTTCGACCGCGACGGCCGCATGCTCGCCCAGGCGGTCACCGGCACGCCCGGCCATGTCAACGCCATGGCCGAGGCGGTCCGCCATTTCATCACCGATATCGGCCCGGACGATATCTTCGAAGGCGATGTCTACATCACCAACGACCCGTGGAAGGGTACGGGCCATCTGCACGACATCACCGTGGTGACGCCGTCCTATTACAAGAGCCGCCACACCGGCTATTTCGCCTGCACCGCCCATGTCGTCGATATCGGCGGCAGGAGCTTCGGCCCGGACGCCCGCGAGGTCTACGAGGAAGGCCTGTTCATCCCGATCATGAAGCTGGTCAGGCGCGGCGAGGTCAATGCCGACCTGATCTTGATGGTGCGCAACAATGTCCGCGAGGCCGACCAGGTCGTCGGCGACATCTACGGCCTCGCGGCCTGCAACGAGACCGGCCAGAACCGCCTGAACGACATGCTGGAGGAGTTCGGCCTGGACGGTATAGACGGTCTTGCCGCCTTCATCTTCGAGCATTCCGAACGCGCCACCCGCGAGCGCATCGCCGAACTGCCGGACGGCCGCTATGAAAACGAGCTGACCGTCGACGGCTATGACGCCCCGGTGACGCTGAAAGTCGGGCTCGACATCGCCGATGGCCGCATCATGGCGGATTTCACCGGCACCTCGCCGGTCAGCCGGTTCGGCATCAACGTGCCGCTGATCTACACCAAGGCCTATGCGTTCTACGGCCTCAAATGCGCCATTGCGCCGGAGATCCCCAACAATGCGGCCTCGCTCGCCCCGTTCGACGTGATCGCCCCGGAGGGCTCGATCCTGAACGCGCTTCATCCGAGCCCGGTCGCGGTGCGCCATGTGCTCGGCCACTTCCTGCCCGACCTGATGCTCGGCGCACTGGCGCAGGTCAAACCCGACGTGGTGCCGGCGGAGGGTGCAAGCGCGCTCTGGAACATCCATATCAGCGTCCGCCCGACGGCAGACCATCTCGCCGCCTCGCCCGACGCCAGGGGGTCGGAAGTGCTGATGTTCAACTCCGGCGGCACCGGGGCCCGGCCTTCGAGCGACGGGCTGAGCGCCACCGCCTTCCCGAGCGGCGTCCACACCATGCCGACCGAGGTCACCGAGCAGACCGGCGCGGTGGTGTTCTGGCGCAAGGAACTGAGGCCCGATTCGGGCGGCGCCGGGCGCTGCCGCGGCGGGCTCGGCCAGATCATCGAGATCGCACCGGCGGAGGGATACGAATTCCGGTTCAACGCCATGTTCGACAGGGTCGGCCATCCCGCCCGCGGCCGTCAGGGCGGCGAGCGGGGCGCAGCCGGCGGCGTCCGCCTCGACGACGGCACCACGCTCAAGGCCAAGGGCACCCAGTTCGTTCCCGAAGGCAGCCGGCTGGTGCTGGAACTCCCCGGCGGTGGTGGCTTCGGCGACGCCAGGGAGCGGGACGCCGATGCCGTAAAGCGGGATGTGGACGGGGAGTATGTGACGCCCGAGGCGGCAAAGGCCGAGTATGGCCATGAGGGGGAGTAGCCACCTCTAGAGCATCGTCATCCCGGGCCTGACCCGGGATCCATTGGCCGAAAACAAGTATAAAGCGCGTCGAGAATCGCGTCCCTGCACGTCTTCGATCCTCTGCAACCGCGATTGGATCCCGCATCTGCGCGCTTACGCGCTCCGTGCGGGATGACGAGTGATAAACGCGTCCGTCGGCACAGATATCCGGGCGGCGCTACTTTGCGGTGGCCTTTCCAATCCACCTGTCCAGCAAGTCCAGCCGGTCGTTGCCCCAGAACAGCTTGCCCTCGAAGAACATGGCCGGCAGGCCGAACACGCCGCGCTCGGCGGCCTCCTCGACATTGGCGGCGACCTGCGCCTTGTAGCTCTCGCTGCCGGCCGCTTCGGCGATGCCGTCCGGCGCAAGTCCCGCCGCCGCACCCAGCTCCTGCAGCACGGCGATGTCCGAGATGTCGCGCTGCTCCGCCCAGTAAGCGCGCATGACGGTCTGCACGAAGGGCTCCGCCGCGCCCTGCTCCTCGGCATAAAGCGATGCCCTGAGCGCCCGCGACGGCCTGAGCGGATAGTCCCGGTGCTTGTCAAGCGGCAGCCCGTGCAGCTCCGCGTGGTCGGCGATGTCCTGCTGAAACCATTTGACGAAGGACGCGATGCCGTCCAGCGGCCGGCGCCCGTCGATCCGTTCCATCATGTTGGGCAGATGCACCGGCCGCCAGCGCACCGTGCCGCCATGGCGCCGCAGCATGTTGCCGATGCGGAAGCTTGCGAAATAACACCAGGGCGAATGGTAGTCGAAGAAGAACTCGACCTCCGGGCCGGCCCCAGCCGGATGCGCCGCGGCGGCACCCAGAAACGCCTCGAGCGCTACGACCGCGCGCACATGCTCGCCCGACATGATCCGCTTGCCATCCTGCTCGACCTCGACCTGGAAGGTCAGCCTGCGGCCGGAGACGTTCGACAGCGTGGCCAGGATCTCGACCGGCCGGCCGGGATGGGCGGCGCCGACATGATCGAGCGCGACCCGGGTGCCGACGGTCGCATCGCCGTCATCGTAACAGGCCTGGACAACGCCGTAGCACGCCTCCTCCACCAGCCTGACAAGCGCCATGGTCGAGATCACCTCGACGCCGGCATTTCCGATCGCCGCCGCGGTATCGGCGGCTGTGACCTCGAAGCTCTGGCGCAGGCTGAGGCCGGGATTTAGCGGTTTCATACGGTCTCCCCATTGTTGTCCGGAATTTCATACATGCCTCGGACGCCCGCAATCAATTCCCGGACCGCCACACGGTCCGCATCTGCTAGGGTGTTTCGGGATGATAGTGCACAATAGCAGCGATCACCGCGCGCACGGGGCTCCATGACGCCAGGACCATCGCCGGCTTTCGCCGCCATCAAAAGCCGGTACCTGTTTATCGGGCTTGTGGCGGTGGCCCTGATCATCCTGATCGCCTACGCCATCTTTATCCCGTTCTACGATCCGGTGCCGACGGCAACCGTCGCCGAAGCCGTCATCGGGATGGCGCTTTATGTGCTCATCGGCGCGTTCCTGCTGCTTGCCTGTTGGCTGGCGGGCGTGCTGGGCGAAGTGTCGCTGGGCGGCTGGCCCGACCGGCGACAGACCTGGATCTATCTCTCCCTCGGCATTCCGATGATCGGCATCGCTATGCTGGGTATCTATCTCCTCTATCTGCCGCTCTCCTACTACGCACCCGACTTCGTCGACGCTTTCGTACTCGAAGAGATCCCGCTGTTCCTGCCGGGATGGGACACGCGCGCACTGACCGTCAACGGAATCAATATCCTG
Organism: Hyphomicrobiales bacterium; assembly: GCA_051009775.1. Classification (GTDB taxonomy): domain Bacteria; phylum Pseudomonadota; class Alphaproteobacteria; order Rhizobiales; family JAJFHB01; genus JBPCWF01. The sequence continues at coordinate 4,410 of JBPCWF010000662.1, forward strand.
GCCATGGTGGTCGTCGGCCCGATCGTCGAGGAAGTGTTGTTCAGAGGCTTCCTGTTCAACCGGCTGTGGCAGAAGTACAGCCTCAAGACGGCGGTCATCATATCCAGCGTGGCCTTCGCCCTGCTCCATATCGAGATAATCGGCGGTATCGTGTTCGGCGTGGTTCTGGCCCTGATATATGCCCGGACGCATTCGCTGATCGGCCCCATCCTGATCCACATGTCGAACAACGCGCTCATTGCCGTTCTCCTCCTGTGGGATGGTGCGGTGACGGGCACGGCGACAGGCCAGACGCTTGCGGAATTCCGTGGCGACTGGTGGATGGCGGCGCTTGGCGCGGTCATTGGCGTGCCCTGGATCGCGTGGTATTCCTGGACCTACCTGAGACAACCCGCTGATCCGCATCCCGCGGCAGCCGAGACGCAACCGGTGGAACCCGAATGAGCGCCGAACCGACCGCAACCAACCGCGAGCCATTGACCGGCCGCTTCGCCTGGGCCGGCGCCGATATAGCCGCTTCGAATGCCTGGATCCGGGCGCTCGATCCCGGGGCGCTGGCGACCATCGACGCTGCGCTCGCCCGTTTCGAGAGCACGGGCGCCCCGTGGCACGCCGCTAACCGCGACACATTCCCGCTCGCCCCCCTCACGCCCCTGTTCGATGACATCCGCGACGAGCTTGAAAACGGCTGCGGTTTCGTGCGCCTCACGGGCCTGCCGGTCGAGCGCTATTCGCTGGACCAGCTCAAGACGATCTATTTCGCCCTCGGCGAGCACCTGGGCACGCCCGTCTCCCAAAGCGTCAAGGGCGAGCGCATGCTCGGCCTGACCGACGAGGGCAGCGCGGCGGCCAAACGCGGCGCGCTCGATGCCACATCGGGCGACAGGCCGTTCCTCGCCTCGCGCGCCCGGGCCTACTCCACCGGCGAACTGCGCTTTCACACCGACCGCTGCGATGTCGTCACCCTGCTCTGCGTGCGCCGGGCCAAACGCGGCGGCGTCAGCCGGGTTGCGAGCGCTGTCGCCATCCACAACGCCATGCTGGCGCGCCGGCCCGATCTCCTGGAGTGCCTGTTCCAGGACTACCCGCGCAGCCGGTTCGGTGAGGAGGTAACCGACGCGTCGGCCCATTACATGCTCCCGGTCTTCGCCCTGAGCGGGACCAAGTTCACCACTCACTACTCGCGCACCTATATCGAAGCCGCACAGAGCAACCCGCAGGTTCCGCAACTGTCTGCGCCACAGGTGGAGGCGCTCGACCTGCTCGCCGAACTGGGCAATGAGCTCTCGCTTGAAATGACGCTTGAGCCGGGCGATATCCAGCTTCTCAACAACCACGTCATCTACCACGCCCGCACACCCTACGAGGACCACGAC
>JBPCWF010000663.1:0-5082 GCA_051009775.1 Hyphomicrobiales bacterium
ACGGTCTGATAGTCATCGGCATCGCGCAGGTCCGGCGCCCGTCTTGAGGCGATATAGGGCGGCAGCGGCATCACGCCGTGCACGGCGATGGCCTGGTCCAGGACCGGTCCGGAGAGCTCGAAGGCAAGCAGCAGCTCGCCGCCGTCACGCTTGTCTTCGATACGGGCGTTGAGCGTTCCCGCCAGGCAGACGTCTCCCTCGCCGGCAAAGGTCACGACATCGCCCGGCATCAGCTTGCGGGCCGGCTTGGCGAAACACCACCAGCGCGCCGCATCGAGACGCCGGTGCAGGGTGACCTCGATCCTGGGCGCGGTGTCGCCACGACCGGTCCTGCGCCCTGAGAGCCGGGCGGCGATGACTTTCGTGTCGTTGAAGACCAGGAGGTCACCCGGTCGCAGCAGATCGGGCAGGTCAGCGAATACATGGCCCGAAAGCCCCTCGGGCGCATTCGGATCGACGACCAGGAGGCGTGCCGCGTCCCTCGGCTCCGCCGGCCGGAGCGCGATCCGCTCGGCCGGCAGTTCGAAGTCGAACGCGTCTACCCGCACGACGGCCTAGGAGGCGTCGGCGGCGACCCGCATGGTGACGATCTTGTCCGGGTCGGCGACGGGTTCACCGCGCTTGATCTTGTCGACATGTTCCATGCCGTCGACCACCTGGCCCCAGACCGTGTACTGGCCATCCAGGAACGACGCCTCCTCAAAGCAGATGAAGAACTGGCTGTCGGCGCTGTCGGGATTGGCGGCCCGCGCCATGGAAGCGGTGCCGCGGATATGCGGCTCGTCGGAAAACTCCGCCTTGAGGTTGACCCCGGAACCGCCCATGCCCGACCCGGTCGGGTCGCCGCCCTGGGCCATGAAGCCCTCGATGACGCGATGGAACACGATGCCGTCATAGAAGCCTTCGCGCGCCAGTTCCTTGATGCGCGCAACGTGACCGGGAGCGAGATCCGGACGCAGCGCGATCACGACTTGTCCGTGTTCGAGATCCATCAGTAATGTGTTTTCCGGATCCTGGGTTTGTGTCTCTGACATGTAAGCCTCTGTTTTGAACTTGAGCTGGAATGAACGGCGCGATCAGTCGACATCCGCCGCGACGCGCATGCGGACGATCTTGTCGGGGTTGGACGGCGGCTCACCGCGTTTGATCTTGTCGACGAACTCCATGCCCTTAACCACTTCGCCCCATGCGGTGTACTGGCGGTTGAGGAACTGGGCATCGCCGAAGCAGATGAAAAACTGGCTGTTGGCGCTGTTGGGGTCCTGAGACCGGGCTGCGCCCACCGTGCCGCGGATGAACGGCATGTGATTGAATTCGGCCTCCACGTCGGGATATTTCGATCCGCCGGTGCCGGTGCCGAGGGGATCACCGGTCTGGGCCATGAAACCCTCTATGACGCGGTGGAAAATGATGCCGTCATAGAACTTTTCCCGCGCAAGCTTCTTGATGCGCTCGACGTGTTTGGGCGCCAGATCGGGACGCAGTTTTATCACCACGCGGCCATATTTTGTTTCGATATAAAGCGTGTTTTCCGGATCCAGCGTGACCGCCTGCGCCGGCAGGGCGAGCGTCGCGACCAACAGCAGCGCGATTCCGATTGTCTTGAACAAACGCATAAGAACACCTTTCCAATCTACTGACGAAGTACGTTACTGATCCAAGCGTTCGCCTATGCGCTGGGCGACGCTTGCGGGAACAAATGGCGATATGTCTCCGCCCATTGTGGCGATTTGCCGGACCAGGGTGGAGGAAATGAAGCTGACCGCCGGGCTGGCGGCAAGAAATACCGTTTCGAGTTCCGGCGCCATGACCGAGTTGGTGCCGTTCATCTGGGCCTCGTACTCGAAATCGGCACCGTTGCGCAGGCCCCTGATCATGAAGGCGGCGCCGGCACTGCGGGCGGCATCCACGACCAGATTGTCGAACGTGACGACGGAGATCTTGGCGCCTTGCGCCTTGGCGAGCGGCGCCGCTTCGGAATTGAGCAGGTCGATCCTGTCTTCGGTGCTCATGAAGGGCGTCTTCAGGTGGTGCACACCGACCCCCAGCACAAGGTGATCGGCCAGCCGCAACGCCCGTCCGATGATGTCGAAATGGCCGTTGGTGGGAGGGTCGAAACTGCCTGCGTAGAATGCTGTCTTGGTCACGAGCGCGTTTCCGCTTTGGGGGTTCCCGCCTACCTGCGGGCGAAGGCGAGCCACAGGCCGCCGGCGATCAGCAACATGCCGCCGACCCGATCGATCAGCCGCGCCTTCCTGGAGGCGAGCCACTTGCCGGCCCGGCTGGCCGCCAGGGCCATGCCGCCGTCGACGGCAAGCGCAAGCACCAGGAAGGTGACCGCCAGAACCAGGAGTTGATGCCCCACATTGTGCGAGAAATCAACAAATTGCGGAAAGAATGCGCCGTAGAACAGCAGCACCTTGGGATTGCTGAGGCCGACCAGGAGGCCTTGCCAGAAATAGCGCCGATTGCCGTTCGATGCGGCCACCTGGGCCCCCGCCAGGGGGCCTGTCGAGGCGCGGATCCGGCTGATGCCGAGCCAGACCAGATAAAGCGCGCCGATCCAGCGGATCCAGTCGAAATAGTCCGCCATGAGCAGGAGCACGTAGCTGAGCCCCGCGATCACCGCGCCCAGGAGAACGCCGAGCCCGACCGTGTTGCCGCCGACCGTAACGAGCCCGGCGCGGGGACCGAAGGATGCGCTGTTGGCGACAATCAGCGTCATGGCGGGGCCCGGCGTCAGAAACAGAACGACGCTGGCGACGATGAACGTGAGATAGACTTCCGGGCTCATTATGACATCACCTGGATGAGATCACCTGGCGGCTCGCAGCGCAGACACTAACAACCCCTACGCCTCGGGTGCAACGTCGGCGTCATCTTCGCCGTTTCCATCGTCTTCACCGCCATCGCCACCGTCGCCGATTTCGTCGTCGCCTTCGTCGCCCTCATCGTCGTCCTCGCTCAGACCCTCGACCGAGACCACGTGCTCGCCGCTGGCGGTGTTGAAGATCGTCACCCCCTGGGTGCTGCGGCCGGCAATGCGGATGTCGACCACCGGGCAGCGGATCAGCTGACCGCCGTCGGTGACCAGCATGATGTCGTCGCCGTCTTCGACCGGGAAGGACGCCACCAGGCGTCCGTTGCGCTTGGTCACCGCCATGGCGATGATGCCTTTGCCGCCGCGGCCGGACACCCGGTATTCGTAGCCCGACGACCGCTTGCCGAAACCGTTTTCCGAAACCGTCAGCAGAAACTGCTCGGCGGCGCCGAGGTCCGCATAGCGTTCCGGCGTGATCGTCACCTCCTCGCCCTCTTCTTCGGGCTCGTCATCGACCGCCTCGGGTTCCGGCTCGGGATCGTGCTCGCCATTGGCGGCGCGGCGCACCGCGCCAGCCTGCTTGAGATAGGTCCGCGCTTCCGCGGGCGTCGTCTCGACATGGCGCACGATGGCCATGGAGATAACATGATCAGTACCGAGATCCTTGTCGGTGCCGAGCTTGATGCCGCGCACTCCGATCGAGTTGCGCCCGGCGAAGACGCGCACGTCGCCGACACGGAACCTGATGCACCGGCCGTTGGCGGTCGTCAGCACGACATCGTTGTCGGGCGTGCAGATCTGCACCCCAACAATGCCGTCGCCCTCGTCGAGTTTCATGGCGATCTTGCCGCCGCGGTGGATCGAGATGAAGTCGGCCAGCTCGTTGCGGCGCACATTGCCGGACTTGGTGGCGAACATCAGGTGAAGCTCGCTCCAGGTCGCCTCGTCCTCGGGCATGGGCATAACGGTGGTGATGATCTCGTCCTGCGCCAGGGGCAACAGGTTGATCATCGCCTTGCCGCGCGCCTGTGGTGTGCCGACCGGCAGGCGCCAGACCTTCATGCGGTAGACCATGCCGGCGGAAGAGAAGAACAACACGGGCGTGTGGGTATTGGCGACGAACAGCCGTGTGACGAAGTCCTCGTCCCTGGTCGACATGCCCGACCGGCCCTTGCCGCCGCGGCGCTGCGCCCGGTAGGTCGAAAGCGGCACGCGCTTGATGTAGCCGCGGTGCGACACGGTCACCACCATGTCTTCGCGCTGGATCAGGTCTTCGTCCTCGACCTCGAATTCGGCCTCGACGATCTCGGTGCGGCGTTCGTCGGCGAATTCCTCTTTCATCTCGAGGAGTTCGTCCTTGACGATCTGAAGCACCCGGGCGCGCGAACGCAGGATGGCCAGATAGTCCTCGATCTTGGCGCCGAGTTCCTTGAGCTCGTCGCCGATCTCGTCACGGCCGAGCGCGGTCAGGCGCTGCAGGCGCAGTTCGAGAATGGCCCGCGCCTGCTCTTCGGAAAGCCGGTAGGTGCCGTCGGCGGAAATCGCGTAACGCGGATCGGCAATCAGCCTGATCAGCGGTTCCATGTCGCGCGCCGGCCAGTCGCGTGCCATCAGCTCGGCCCGGGCGGTCGCCGGGTCGGGCGCGCCGCGGATCAGCTTGATGACCTCGTCGATATTGGCGACCGCGATCGCCAGGCCGACCAGTATGTGGGCGCGTTCGCGCGCCTTCATCAGAAGATACTTCGTGCGCCGGGTGACGACCTCTTCGCGGAAGGCTGTGAACGCCTGGATCATGTCCTTGAGGTTCATCAGCTCCGGACGGCCGCCGGTCAGCGCGACCATGTTGCAGCCGAAGGTCGATTGCAGCGGCGAGAAACGGTAGACCTGATTGAGCACCACGTCGGGGACGGCATCGCGCCTGAGCTCGATCACCACGCGCATGCCCTGGCGGGCGGATTCGTCGCGAATGTCCGAGATGCCCTCAATGCGCTTGTCGCGCACCAGTTCGGCGATCTTCTCGATCATCGAGGCCTTGTTCACCTGATACGGGATCTCGGTGATGACCAGCGCCTGGCGGTCCTTGCGCACCTCCTCGACCTCGACGCGGCCGCGCATGGTGACCGAACCGCGGCCCGTGTGATAGGCCGACTTGATGCCGGCACGGCCGAGAATGAGACCGCTGGTCGGAAAATCCGGACCGGGCACGATGTCGATCAGTTCGTCGATGGCGATCTCGGGCCGGTCGATCTGCGCGATGCAGG
>JBPCWF010000664.1:0-4919 GCA_051009775.1 Hyphomicrobiales bacterium
GGCTCGATCAGTGCAGAGCACGGTATCGGCCGCATGAAGCGGGACTACATGCCGCAGATCAAGGACCCGGTCGAGCTCGATCTCATGTATGCGCTGAAGCACCAGTTCGATCCGAACGGTATCCTCAATCCAGGCAAGGTGCTGCCGCCGCGAAACTGAGGCTTGCAGGACGCGAGCTCATCGCCGGGGTTCGGAGCTTCAGACGTTGGCCACCCACGATACGCCGTCGAACACTTCGGCTGCGGCCTCGCCCGCCTCCTTTCCGATCGGCACGAACGTCTCTGCCATGCGGCCTGCCGCGTCGCCCAATGCAATCGGTTGGGTCTCGACAGGCTTCAAACCCTGCGATGAAGCGAGCAATAAGCGAGGGCCCTGCAGCACGGCATTCATGCGTTCGACTTGCCCTTTGGTGAACATCACCATCGTGTCGTCGTCGACGTAGTCCATGTAGTTCATGAACATGTCCCCGTCCGGCGCGTTGTTGCAGGAGATGTTTGGAAAGCTCGGCTTTCCGCCATTGGAATTGGCTTGATTGGGCGTGTCGTGGACGTTGTCTGAACGGGAACAAAGACCGCCATCGTCACCCCAGATATGCAGGAGATTGAGCCAATGGCCGATTTCGTGAACGGCAGTCCTGCCAAGATTGAAAGGGTTCCGCGCTGTGCCGCCGGAGCCGAAGGCCGTGTGATTGATGACGACGCCATCGGTCGCAGGATTGCCACCTGGAAACTGAGCGTAGCCCAACAGGCCTCCCTGAATTTCGCAAACCCACATATTCAGATAGTCGTCCCGGGGCCAGGGCGGTTTGCCGAACTCCTCATGCTTGATCAGTCCGTCCAGTTTTTGAGTGGCCCGCCGGTCGTTCCGGTCATACGGAAACTTCTTTAGCGAGGTGAAGGTGCGCGTGATGCCGGTGGTCTGCTGACCGTTGGGATCACGGACCGCGAGGGCGAACTCGATCAGCGTATCTTCGGCCAGTTCGCGAAACGCCTCCGGAATATTTGCTCTGTCCTCATTTATCAGTCTGAAATCACGATTAAGGGTATCCATCTGAGCGTCAATCTGGCCTTGGGATATGTTTTGTTTGGCCGTGTTGAACAGGACATGGACGACAGTGGGAATCCGAATGACCGTGGTGCGCGGAGCGAGCCGGGCCGTCAGCGAGAAGGACTCCAGCTCCCGGCGGTTTCTCTGATACATCTCGTCGGTTTCAGCAAGATACTCGTGATGCTCCATCACCGCGCATGTTCTGGATGATTTTTTCTTAGCCATGACAATTCTCCTTAACTTGCACGGGCACGCTCCACTCGTTTCAGGGGCCTTGAAAGAGACGGGCGTGGCTCAAGGCCGTTCGCCACGCGGTATCGGTGCGGATGTCACCGCACGTCGGAGAGTTTAGGACTTCGGTTCCCATGTTCGCTGTGAAGGATCTCACACCTGGACAGCGCGAGGACCAGCAGTCGGGCCAGCGGACTGCGCCCAAGCGGTTCGAGTTCGACTGGGGCGGCTTTGGGCCAGCCAAACTCCGCCCCGAAACCCGTAAACCCCCGGAAACTTGGCGAATCCCGGCAATTCGTGTAACTCTTGCTGTTGGGTGATTCGGGGATGGCAACAATGGTGAAAGTTACTTCAGCACAGCTGATCAAGCATTTCGGCCGCTACCACGACGCGGCCTTGAGGGAACCTGTCACGGTGACGAAACATGGCCGCGACAGCGTGGTGATCCTCTCCGCAGACGAATATTACCGTCTGAAGCCGGAGGACTTGGATCTGCATCCGGCGGTCGAGGAACCGGCCGTCGATCTGCTCGAGCCGATCGAACAGGCGGACATTCCGGTAGAGCTTGTGGAAGTCGACGACGATATGCAGGTCTGGATGCCCTGAAGCAGCCTTGGCCGGGGGCACAAAGTTCTTATTTGTACGGATTCTTCCCGGTTTCGGTGCTCTCGCGCTTTGCGCCGCTCGGCGGTGTAGGTGCGTAATGGGCGGGCGCGGCATCGCCTGACGCCATACGTTCACGCGCATCCTCAGGCGTCTCCAACGCGGCCGCGGCCGCCATCGCCGCCTTGCGGTCGAGCGGCACCGGGCCGGGCACGTCCGGCGGCGGCATGGCATTGGCAGGGTAATAGGCCATTTTCTGTTTCGCCGGATCGACCTTGCGCTTGGGATCGATGTCGCGCTCGTTGGTGCCCTTTGGCGGGTCGACCGTGACACCGTCGACCACCTCGTGGTCGAACCACCACTTCTTGACCAGGTTGCGCCGGCCGTTGCCGAGCCAGTCGTCGACCCGTGTCGCGATCGGCACCATGACGGGCTTGAGCCACATGGCGTTGACCCCGAGCCAGCTTGCGATCCGGGTGAGCACCGCGCCGTCGGCGTCGACCACCTTGTTGATCGGGCAGGTCTTCATGCAGCGCCCGCAGGCCGCGCCCCTCTGGTTGGTGAGGCGGTAACGGGTGCAGCGCTCCACGTCCGGCTTCCACATCTCATAGCCGTTGAACATGATCTTGTCGCCGAACGGAATGGCGTCGCACGGGCATTCGCGGGCGCATTTGAGGCAGTTGTTGCAGAACTCCTGCAGACCGAAATCGATCGGCTTGTCGATTTCGAGCGGCATTTCCGTGGTCAGCACGACCGACTTGAAGCGCGGGCCGACAAACGGGTTGAGCACCAGTTCGCCGATCCGGCTGAGCTCGCCGAGCCCCGCCCACAGGATCAGGGGAATATGCAGGACGTCGCTGTCGGCGTTGGTCTGCGAGCGGGCCGCGAAGCCCTTGTCGCGCAGGAACTCCGCCATGATGCCGGCGATTTCCGCGCCTCTCAGATAGCTGCGCATGGATTGCGGGCCGGACGCCCAGTCGTCGCCGCTCGCCGCTTCCATTGTGTCGTAGCCCTGGTCGATCAGCATGACCACCGCATAGCGGTGATAGGGGTGGATTTCCTCGCCGTCCTCCTGGTGGGAGAACCAGGCGTAATTCGGGATCTCGCAGATGCCGGTGAGGTCGGAGCCGAGGGCGTAGGACAGTGTCTTGACCGCGCGGGCATTGGCCGCGGGGTCGCGGTAGCCGGAGGTGTTGCGCACCCGGGTGTCGCCGTCCTGATGCGGCACCATGGAGCGGATCAGGTTCAACAGGCTCATGGAGAACGGCGTCTTGAAGGCGAAGCGCGAGCGCTCGTGTTTCGATTTCTCGCCCAGGTCGCCATGAAGTGCGCGCTGGAAGAAGGCGGCGCGCTTCGGCACCCGAGGCACCTCGTCGTCCATGATCAGCGTGGTCGGGCGGTCGATGCGTTTGACCTGCTCCATGGGATAGCGGCTGGCATGGGACGGGCGGCGCGCCCGGCGGCGGCGCTCGCGGCCGGACCGCGCACCATTGATGCCCCACCAGTAATGCAGGCCCATGGCCCGGACCGCAGCTGCGCCGAGCGGGTCGTCCTGCGACAGAGCATAATCGGTCGAGACCGATGCCAGCGCGAAACGGCGTCCGGCATAAGGGTTCGTCAAGCCTGCGCCGTCGCGCAGGGCAAGCCCGGCAAGCACCGCCAGGCGGTCCTGATCGACCAAGCTCTCGCCGGCGATGTGAGCGCGGGCGGAGAACCCCATCATGCGGATGTGGCCGGCGATGCAGACGGCGATCTCGGCGGCCCGCATATCGGCGATCGCGGGCAGTGCATCGTCGATCCATTCGGCGGCCATGGGGTCGTTCTTCGGCGCCGGCGGTTGTTCGACCAGGATCACGATCGCGAAGGTGTGTTCGGGCCGGGCCGTGTCCTTGAACCAGGCCGTGTCCGGGATCGCGCAGATGCCGACCTGGCTCGCATCCATGAAATAAGCCCCACCCTTGATGTCCTGCACGCGCCGGTCCAAGTCGTCGGGCACCGGGGCCTTGGCCGGCGCGGGGTCGCCGTCGACGAACCGGGCGAAGATCTTGCGGTAGCGTTCCGCCGCCCGGGAGAGCGGGGCGCCGGCAACCACATGGGCAGGCGCGCGGCGCGGCGGGCGTGCCCCTTCCTCGACCATGCGCGAGAGGTCGCGCGGCAGGGTTTCGAGCGGGAACGGCCCGAGATGAAACGGCCTTTTCCTGGAGCGTGGATAGAGAAACATGAGACTTTCGATCCGAAGCGGATTTGGCGTTACTTGTATCATGTTAACGCACAGCGCCGACAGTGTGACGGGGGCCGGGATAACTGCCTTGAATCGAGTCGAATTCTGTTTTGTCGCGTTCGATCTCCGGCTAAATTGATGCCGGGTGAACGGCGACGGCGAACTTCCATGTTCAGATGGCTTGAGGGCAACGGCGGTTCGGACCGTGAAAAGGTCCTTGAAGGTTTTCGCAGGCGTTTTGAACGGCTCGAAGGCGCGACCGACGACGAGCGCCGCAAGGTGGGCGTCGCACTGGCGCTGATCTGGCGCGACCTGCTGACGGAGACCGGCAGCCTGAACGGCTATGCCGAGGCGACGCGCAAGCGGCAGAAGGACCTCCTGGTCAGGCTGGTCAAATACGAGATTACCTGCCGCGAGGCGGGCAACCAGGCGGAGTCCCTGGCGGCCGAACTCTTAAGCTATCTGCTCGCCATGATTGCCGCGGGCGACGATGAGGGCGAGCGCATCATGTCCGCCCCGATCCAGGACCTGGCCCGGCTGGGCGATCCGGACATCGCGATTGCCCGGGACGCGGCTTAGGGGCGACGTGCTTCCGCACCGCCACCATCATTCCCGCCTCCATCCTCCGTCATTCCCGCCCCCATTCTCCGTCATTCCCGCGGAAGCGGGAATCCATTGACCGTTCAATGGCTTATGGCGACCGCTAACGGATCGCCCCTTCGCGGGGATGAGGACCACAGTGTTGGCGGGTGACGACCCCTCAAACCAACCGGTACTCGCTGTCGATCGCCGGCGCGCCGTCGGTCTCCACTTTGCC
>JBPCWF010000665.1:0-8153 GCA_051009775.1 Hyphomicrobiales bacterium
GCCATGTCATACACCTCATGACCGACAGCCGGGTCGACCGGCATGCGGCCGCGTTTCCGGGCGAGAAGATCCACGAGATCCCGTCGGCCACCTTCGGGCTGTCGAAACCGCTGCGCATCCCGCCGGCGCTGGTCAAGCTCTACCGGGGCTACCGCCTGGCGCGGCGCATCATGAAAGAGCGCAAGGTCCGCGCCGCGGTCGGTTTCGGAGGCTATCCGACCCTGCCGCCGATGTTCGCCGCAACCAGGCTCGGCCTGCCGACCTGTTTGCATGAGCAGAATGCCGTGATCGGCCGGGCCAACCGGCTCCTGGCCGCCAGGGTCGATCTCATTGCCGGCGCGTTTCCAGATCCGAAACACCTGGGAGACGATCTGGCCGGACGCTACCGCGTGACCGGCAATCCGGTGCGCCAGGTGGCCAAGCGGCTTGCCGCGTCGCCCTATGAGACACCCGCCGCGGGCGGGGCGTTTCGCCTGCTCGTGTTCGGCGGCAGCCAGGGCGCACGCGTAATGAGCGACATCGTGCCCGCAGCAATCGCCGCAATGGCGGACCGGAGCGGTCTGCACATTGTCCAGCAATGCCGCGAGGAGGATATGGAACGGGTCGGCGCGGTATATCGCGAGCTTGGGGTCGATGCCGAAATTGCACCGTTCTTCAATGACTTGCCGGAGAAAATTGCGGCGTCGCATCTTGTCGTATGCCGGTCCGGCGCTTCGACCGTCGCGGAGCTCTCCGTGATCGGCCGGCCGGCGATCATGGTGCCGCTGCCGCATTCGCTCGACCAGGATCAGCGCGAAAACGCCGGACATTTCGAGAGCGCCGGCGCCGGCTGGAGGGTCGAGCAGGGCGGGTTCACGCCGGACGCTCTGGCCGGGATGCTCGAGAAAATCCGTCAAAGTGGCGAAGATCTTGCACGGCGGGCTGAGGCCGCGGTCGCATTTGGCCGGCCGGACGCGGAAAGCGCGCTCGCCGATGCGGTTGAAGACATGATCGCCAAACGCTGATATTGACTGCGTCCGACGACGGGTTTGTGATCTTTAAGAGTGAGGATTCCTCATGAAACTGGCGCAAGACGTGGGGACCATCCATTTCGTCGGCATCGGCGGGATCGGTATGAGCGGCATCGCCGAGGTCATGCACGAACTGGGCTACAGCGTGCAGGGCTCGGACCTCGCCGCCAACGCCAATGTGGAACGTCTGCGCAGGCAGGGCATCGATGTTTCCGTCGGGCATGCGGAGGAGAATCTCGGCGAGGCCAAGATCGTGGTCGTTTCGTCCGCGGTGAAGGACGACAACCCGGAAGTGGTCGCCGCCCGGGCGCGATTCCTTCCCGTTGTGCGGCGGGCGGAAATGCTCGCGGAACTCATGCGATTCAAATCGGCGGTTGCGGTCGGCGGCACCCACGGCAAGACGACGACGACCTCGATGGTGGCCGCGTTGCTCGACGGCGCGGGCCTCGATCCGACGGTGATAAACGGCGGCATCATTAATGCCTACGGCACCAATGCGCGTCTCGGAACGGGTGAGTGGATGGTGGTCGAATCGGACGAGTCTGACGGCACCTTCGTCAAGCTGCCCGCAGATGTGGTCATCGTCACCAACATGGACCCGGAACATCTCGACCATTACGGCGATTTCGATGCCCTGCGCGAAGCGTTCCACACCTTCGTTGAGAATGTGCCGTTCTACGGCTTTGCCGTGATGTGCATCGACCACCCGGAAGTGCAGGCCCTGATCGGCCGCGTCAAGGACCGCAAGGTGGTCACCTACGGCACAAGTCCCCAGGCCCAGTTTCAGCTCAAGAACCTGGATTTCGCCCAGGGCGACTGCGTGTTCGATGTCGAGATTTCCGACCGCGCTTCGGATGAGACCCGCACCTTCGAGGCGGTGCGGCTGCCCATGCCCGGCGAGCACAACGCGATCAACGCGGTCGCCGCCATGGCGGTTGCGCTCGAGATCGGCATCGAAGAGGACGCCATCCGCAAGGCGCTGGAGAGTTTCGCCGGCGTCAAGCGACGCTTCACCAAGACCGGTGTCTGGAACGGCGTCACCGTGTTCGACGATTACGGCCATCATCCCGTCGAGATCGCCGCCGTGCTGAACGCGGCCCGACGGGTCAGCGCAAACCGGGTCATCGCGGTCATGCAGCCGCATCGTTACACAAGGCTGCACGACCTGTTCGAGGACTTCTGTACCTGTTTCAACGATGCCGACTTCGTGCTCGTGGCGCCGGTCTACGAAGCCGGCGAGACGCCGATCGAGGGCGCCGACCGGGATGCGCTGGTGGCCGGACTGCTGTCGCGCGGCCACCGGCATGCGGCCGCGATCGGCGGCGAGGCGGATCTCGCCACCGCCGTGGCTGAGATTGCCGAACCGGGTGACATCGTCATCTGTCTCGGCGCCGGCACCAGCACCTTGTGGGCCAACGCGCTGCCCGCGGCGCTGGAGCAGCTGGCGGGAGAGACATCGTGAGCGGAACCGGACCGGGCGATCTCCTGTCGCGGCTGCCTGAGGTCCGCGGCCGGCTTGCCGCCGGGGCCGCGCTCGCCGAAATCACCTGGTTCCGGGGCGGCGGCCCGGCCGAAGTCCTGTTCACTCCGGCGGACGAGGACGACCTGGTCCAGTTCCTCAAGGCGCTCGACCCGGAGATCCCGGTTTTGCCCATTGGGGTCGGATCGAACCTGCTGGTGCGCGACGGCGGCGTGCGCGGCGTGGTCATCCGGCTCGGGCGGGGCTTCGGAGCGGTCACGGTGGAGCCCGGCGAGCGGCTCAGGACCGGGGCCGCCGTGCCCGATGTCAAAGTGGCCCGCGCGGCGCTCGATGCGGGCATCGCCGGACTGAGCTTTCTGCGCGGCATTCCCGGCACGATCGGCGGTGCATTGCGGATGAACGGCGGGGCCTATGGCCGGGAAACCAAGGATGTGCTGATCGAGGCCCGGGGGGTTGACCGCACTGGCGCGGTGCACCGCTTGAGCCTCGAGGACATGCGCTATTCCTACCGCCATTGCGGCGCGCCGGACGATCTTATTTTCGTCGAAGCCCTGCTCCAGGGCGAACCGGGCGACCCGGAGACCATTGCCGCCGACATGAAGGCGATCACCGAAGCGCGCGAGGCGACCCAGCCGGTGCGCAGCCGGACCGGCGGCAGCACCTTCAAGAACCCGGACGGGGCGAAGGCGTGGGAACTGATCGACAAGGCCGGCATGCGCGGGTTTGCGGTCGGCCCCGCGCATGTCTCCGAAAAGCACTGCAATTTCCTGATCAACGAGGGCGGAGCGACCGCCGCCGACCTTGAGACCCTGGGCGAGACCGTGCGCGCAAAGGTGCTCGAAAGCTCAGGCATTTCGCTTCAGTGGGAGATCAAGCGGGTGGGCGTGCCCGAGGGCCAGCAAGCGAGGATGAACGATGAGCCAGATTGATGTGCATGTTGCCGTTCTGATGGGCGGCTGGTCGGCGGAGCGCGAAGTGAGCCTGGACAGCGGCGAGGGCTGTGCCGGCGCGCTTGAGCGGGCCGGTTACCGGGTGACCCGTGTCGACGTCAAGCCGGACATCGCTCAGGTTCTGAGCGACCTCAAGCCGGATGTCGCCTTCAACGCACTGCACGGCCGCTGGGGCGAGGACGGCTGCGTCCAGGGCGTGCTGGAGATCCTGCAGATCCCTTACACCCATTCCGGCGTCCTGGCCTCGTCGCTCGCCATGCACAAGGAAAAGGCCAAGGAGATGTATCGCAGCGTCGGTATCCCGACGGCGCAAGCCATCACGGCGGACCGAATGGACGCGGGGCGTGAGCATCTGATGACACCGCCCTATGTGGTCAAGCCGGTGGCGGAAGGTTCGTCGGTCGGCGTCTTGATCGTCGAGGCGGACCAGGAACACCCGCCGCAGGAACTGTTCCGGGAAGACTGGCCATATGGCGACGAAGTCATGATCGAGCGCTTCATTCCGGGCCGCGAACTGACCTGCGCGGTCATGGGCGATCAGGCGCTCGACATCATTGATGTCATCGCGGCAACGAAATTTTATGATTATGAGGCCAAATATGCTCCCGGTGGGTCGGAGCATATCCTTCCGGCGGTGTTGTCTGAGGACATCTACGCCCGGATCCAGGCATATTCTCTGAGCGCACATCAGGTTTTGGGTTGCCGCGGCGTGAGCCGGTCCGACTACCGTTTCGACGAAGGGTCGGGCGAGCTCATCATTCTGGAGACCAACACCCAGCCGGGTATGACCGGCACGTCACTGGTGCCCGAGATGGCGGCACATGCGGGCTACTCCTACGAGCAGCTCGTCGACTGGATGGTAAAAGACGCATCATGCGACAGGTGAGTGAGGTCTGGCGGGGCAGTGGACGGCAAGAGGATGGTCTGGTTCGCGCCGTGACCGGTCCCGGGCGTGTTCTGAATTTCTTTGCTTCGGGTGTGGCGCGCCGGTTGGGCAGAGCTTCCGCCCTGGCATTTCTCGGCGGCTCTCTCCTCTATGCGCTGGTGCTCGGCGGCCATGTGACGTCGTTCGGCGATGCCGTCATGCGGATCGGCAACGGCGCGGCGGGCGCCGCCGGCCTGTCGGCGCAGAACGTCTCGATAACGGGTCTCAAGCGCGCCGTGCCGCAGGACATTCTCGACATCATGGGCGTCTGGCAGGGCGGCTCGATCGTCGGTTTCGATGCCGGCGAGGCGCGGCGCAGACTTGAGGCCGAGGACTGGATCGCGTCGGCCTCGGTGCTGCGCCAGTTCCCGAACCGGCTTCATATCGAGATTGTCGAGCGGGTGCCCTTCGCGCTGTGGCAGATCCGCGGCAAGTTCCACGTTATCGACCGTGACGGCATGACGCTCGGCCGTTTTGCCGTGCGTGACAATATGGAGCTGCCGATCGTCGTCGGCGAGGGCGCGGAGAAACAGGCCCTGCGGCTTATTAACGATCTGGAAGCCTGGCCTGACTTAAAATTGCAGGTGCGGGCGGCGGCACTCGTGGCCGAACGGCGGTGGACACTTTATTTGCTTAATGGAATCAAGGTGTTGCTGCCGGAGGAGCGAGTTGCTGAGGCGCTGCGCGAGATCGATCGGCTTGATCGCGAACACGATCTCCTTAACCGGGACGTGGTCGCAGTCGATCTTCGGCTGGGTGACCGGACGGTGATCCGGTTGTCGGACAAGGTCGTGAAGATCCGCACAGCAAAACTCGCCGAACTGGGTGGGCGTTAGGTCTGGCGGCTGAAACACGTGTCAGCGGGCCGTTGAGTGTAAAAGGCGCAGGGTAATGAATGTGGTTCCGCTGAGTGGGCGTACGGGATCGGGGCGAAGCACTTCCACACAGAACAAGTCGACGATTGCCGCACTTGATGTCGGCAGCACAAAAGTCTGCTGTCTGATCGCCGAGCATGTGCCGGCCAAGGACCGGCACGGATCGGAACCGGGCCAGTCGGCGATCAGGATCAAGGGCATGGGACACCGGGTCGCCCATGGCATCCGCAGCGGCGTCGTGGTCGATGTCGAGGCAGCGGAGCGGTCGATCCGTGCCGCAGTCGACCGGGCGGAACGCACCGCCGGCGTCACGATCGACGGGGTCTATGTCAATGTCTCGGGCGGCCGGCCGGGCTGCACCGGCTGCACCGCGCATGTCGGGCTCGGCGAGGGGCAGGTCACGCCGGCCCATATCGAGACCGCGCTTCACGTCGCCAGATCCAGGATCGACACCAACGGGCGCACACTGCTCCACACCGCGCCGGTGTCCTACACACTCGATGCCAACAAAGGCGTGCGCCAGCCGGTCGGCATGTTCGGCGAGACGCTCGGCGTCGACGTCAACGCGATCACGGTCGATCCGGGGCCGATGCGCAATCTCGCGACCTGCATCGAACGCTGTCATCTCAACATCCACGGTTTCGTCATCTCGCCCTATGCCAGTGCGCGCGCCGTGCTGGTCGAAGACGAGCTTGACCTCGGTGTCACCTGCATCGACATGGGCGGCGGCACGACGAGCGTCAGTGTGTTCGTCGAGGGTAATCTCCTGTTCGCCGACGTCATTCCGGTCGGCGGGCTCCATGTCACGAACGACATCGCGCGCGGACTGTCGACGCCGGTGGCGCATGCGGAGCGGATGAAGGTGCTGCACGGCAGCGCGCTGCCCAGCATGTGCGACGACCGGGAGATGGTGCCGGTGCCGGCGGTCGGCGAGCGGGGCAGGGACACGGTCAGCCAGCTGCCGAAATCGATGCTGACCGGCATCATTCAGCCGCGCCTGGAAGAGACCTTCGAACTGATCCGGGACCGGTTGCGGGCGAGCGGCTTCGCGCGGCTGGCCGGAAGGCGCGCGGTCCTGACCGGCGGCGCCAGCCAGATCACCGGCGCGCGCGAGCTTGCCGCCTCGACGCTAGACCTGCAGGTCAGGCTCGGTTATCCGCAGCGCCATGCCGGGATCCCCGAAAAGGCCAAAGGGCCGGCTTTCGCCGTGACCGGAGGGCTGCTCGACTATGCGGTCAATCCGGATGCGGAAACCGTGTCGATGCCCGACATGACCCATGGCCACGCCGTGCATTCGGGCTATCTCGCCCGCGTCGGCCGGTGGATAAAGGACAGTTTCTAGGCATATTTCGCCGCGCCAGACCGGACTGTCCCGCGGCGGGCGCACAGCCCCGTCCGTTTGCGCCGACGGGCTGGAATGCGCCTTGACCCGGACATGCGGGCAACGCACTATCCACCGGACCAGACAGTGAAATACCGGCGCGCCGGGCGCAGATCCGGGGGCGGGGAGGTTACATGGCGTCGGACGAAGCGCCCATTCTCGAAGTGAGAAACCTGACGCGCCGCTTCGGTGGGCTGCTCGCGGTCAACGATTTCAGCTTCAAGGTCTATCCGAAAACCATTCATGGCCTGATCGGTCCCAACGGCGCGGGCAAGACCACCACGTTCAACGTCATCAGCGGTTTCTACGCGCCGAGCGCCGGCCATGTGTTCTACCGGGGCGAGGACGTCTCGGGGCGCAAGACCAGCGCGCTTGCGGAACTGGGCCTGATCCGCACGTTCCAGGGCACCACCTTGTTCCAGGAGTTCACCGTGCTCGACAATGTCCGTGTCGGCTGCCACCGCAGCGCCAGATCGAGCCTTGCAAGCCGGATCTTCGGCACCGACCGGGCGGTCGAGCAGGCGGCCGACGACAAGGCCATGGAGATCCTGGAATTCTTCGACCTCAAGGACCTGGCGCAGGAGCCGACGGTCAACCTGCCGCACGGCCACCAGCGCGCGCTCGGCATGGCGGTCGCGCTGGCCGCCGATCCGAAACTGATCCTGCTCGACGAACCGTTCACCGGCATGAACCCGGAAGAGACGCGCCGCATGATGGACCTGGTCAAGCTGGTGCGCGAGCGCGGCGTCACCGTCATGCTGGTCGAGCATGACATGCAGGCGGTGATGGGGCTGTGCGAGATCATCACGGTGATGAATTTCGGCACGTTGCTGACGGAGGGTACGCCGGAACAGGTGCGCTCCAATCCGGACGTCATCGAAGCCTACCTCGGAAGCGCGCACCATGCTGCTTGAACTGAAAGACGTCGAAGTCCACTACCACAAGGTGGCGGCGCTCAAGGGTGTCAATATCCAGGTGCCGGAGGGCGGCATCGTCACCATCATCGGCGCCAACGGCGCCGGCAAGAGCACCACTCTCAGAACCATCTCGGGGCTGGAAAGGCCGAGCCGCGGGGAAATCTGGTTTAACGGCGAACGGATCGACGCCCTGGCCGCCGACAAGATCGTCGCGCGCGGCATCGCCCATGTGCCCGAGGGGCGCCGGGTGTTCCCTGACCTTACCGTGGAGGAGAACCTGCGCACCGGCGCATTCCTGCGCAAGGACAAGCAAGCGATCGAAGCCGACCTTGAAGAAGTGTTCGAGCATTTCCCCCGGCTTCGCGAAAGACGCACCCAATGGGCTCGGACGTTGTCGGGCGGCGAACAGCAGATGGTCGCGATCGGCCGCGCGTTGATGTCTAAGCCCAAGCTTCTCCTGCTCGACGAACCGTCCATGGGTCTCGCGCCCGTGATGGTTCAGGAGATCGCCCGCATCGTGATCGAGATCGCCGAGACCGGCGTGCCCTCCGTCAGCAACGTGCCGAAATTCATCACCGTGATGATCTCGCACAGCCCCATCACCGCCTGCATGTC
>JBPCWF010000666.1:0-6329 GCA_051009775.1 Hyphomicrobiales bacterium
CGGCCGCTGGCCGCTCCCGGTGCGTTCCTCGTTCCACCGGTCCAGGGCGGCGAGCATCTCCCGGGCGCAGGTCAGGGCGTCGGTGGCATCGCGAGCGCCGGTGTCGGGCGTGCCGAAGGTCGCCAGCAGGGCGTCGCCGATATACTTGTCCATCGCCCCGTTGTGCTCGAAGATCACGGCTTCCATGCAGCCGTGGAAACCCTGCAGCATCGCCATGACCTCCGCCGGGGACATGGCTTCGGACATGGTGGTGAAATCGCGGATGTCGGCGAACAGCACGGCCAGATTCTGCTGGCGCGGCGGCCCGAAAGGTTCGTCCCTGGCCGCCAGGGTCTCGACCATTTTGGGCGAGAAGTAGCGGGCGAGATTGCCGCGCGCACGTTCCGCAGCCATGCGGTCCTCGATCGCCTCCTTCAGCACGTCGAGCTGGTCGAGGGTCTTCTTGACCGTGATCAGCAGATCCTGAAAATCGATCGGCTTGGTGACGAAGTCGAAGGCGCCGCGGTTCATGGCCGTGCGGATGTTCTCCATATCGCCATAGGCCGAGACGATGATAGTCCTCAAATGGTCTTCGTACTCGCCGAGGTGCTCGAGCAGCGTCAGGCCGTCCATCCCAGGCATGTTGATGTCGCTCAGGATCAGTTCGATGTCCGGATCTTGCCGGACTTTCTCCAGAGCCTCGTTACCGTCATTGGCAAACTCGAACTCGAACTCGCCGCGCCGGATCTCGCGGCGGAATTTCCGCTTCACCAGCTCCTGCAGGTCGACTTCGTCGTCCACGACCAGAATTTTGGCCGACATAACCTAGTCACTCCCTTTGCGGATCATGTGGGAAATCTTGGATTTCAGCTCGTCGAAATCGAGCGGTTTGACCAGGAAATCGGTCGCTCCGGCTTCCAGGGCACGGCGACGGCTATCTTCGTCTCCGTAAGCCGTAATCATGGCGACGGGAAGGTCGGGCCATTTCCCCTTGGCCTTCTTGAGCAGGTCCAGGCCGTTCATTCCCGGCATATTGATGTCTGAGAGAATCAGCATGATTTCGGGATCGACGTCGGCCATGAGCTGGTCGAGGGCATCCTCCCCCGAGCTGGCGAAATACATCACATAGTCACCCCTGCGCAATTCCCGCCGGAAGCGCCGCTTGAACAGGTCGACAACATCCGGTTCGTCGTCGACGACCATGACAGATACGCTCATGCCACCTCTCTCCCGTTAGCCCCCGACCGCCCGTCTGGCGTGCGCCGGGGCAGGCTGATCACGAACTCGGTAAAACTGTCGGGCGC
Organism: Hyphomicrobiales bacterium; assembly: GCA_051009775.1. Classification (GTDB taxonomy): domain Bacteria; phylum Pseudomonadota; class Alphaproteobacteria; order Rhizobiales; family JAJFHB01; genus JBPCWF01. The sequence goes on from JBPCWF010000666.1 coordinate 1,284, forward strand.
GCTGTCAACTTCGATCTGTCCGCCGTGCTGCTGCACAATGATGTCGAAGCACATCGACAACCCGAGGCCCGTTCCTTCACCTGTTGGCTTGGTCGTGAAGAACGGTTCGAACAGCTTCTCGCGCACATCCTGCGGCATGCCGGTGCCGTTGTCGCGCACCCGAATCTCGACGTTGCCGTCCTTGCCGGCGGTGGAGATCGCAACGGCAGGCACGTAGCCGGTCGATACCGCGCTCTCAGTCCGCTTCTTTACCGCGTAGAACGCGTTGCTCAAGAGATTGACCATCACGCGGGTGATTTCCTGCGGCACCAGATCCGCCTCGCCCGCGGCATCGTCGAGGCTCTGGTCCAGCGTTACCTGGAAGCTCTTATCTCGTGCCCGCTCCCCGTGATAGGCCAGATTGAGGGCCTCAGAGACCAGATTGTTTACCGATGTCGGTTTGCGTTCCGAGGTATCGCCGCGGGCATGCAGCAGCATCGACTTGACGATGCTGTCGGCGCGCCCGCCATGGTGGTGGATCTTTTTCAAATCGCCCTTGAGCGTCTCGAAGATGTCCTCCACGTCATCGAGCGCGTCTTCGTCAAGGTTGCCTTTGACCGGTTCGAGCACCTCCTTGAGCTCGTCGAGCAGCTCGACGGAGGTCTCGGAGAAGTTGTTGACGAAATTGAGCGGGTTCTTGATCTCATGCGCGATGCCGGCGGTGAGCTGTCCGAGGGAAGCCATCTTTTCCGTCGTCACGAGCCGCGCCTGGGCGTGCGTCAGATCGGCCAGGGCGGCCTCCGCCTGCTCCTTGGCGGCACGGAGTTCGTTGTCGGCCTGCTTGCGCTCGGTAATGTCGCGAACGGCCGCCGAAACCAGGAGACCGTCGTCGATCTCGATCGGACTCAGGCTGATCTCGATCGGAAATTCACGGCCGTCCTTTGCCTGGCCGAACAGCTCCAGACCGACCCCCATCGGACGCACCCTGGCCTGCGCGAAGAAGTCGTTGCGATGTGCCGGGTGCTGTTTGCGCATGCCCTCCGGCAGGAGCACTTCGACCTTTTTGCCCAGCAACTCGTCCGCGCTATAGCCGAAAAGCTCTTCCGTCCGCCGGTTGGACTGGATGATCGCCCCGTCGGCATTGACGATCACCATGGCGTCAGGCGCCGACTCCAGCAAGGCCCTGAAGCGGTTCTCGGACTTCTTGCGCTCGGTGATGTCGGTGACCATGGAAAAGGACCCGACCTTCTCGCCCTTCTCATCGAGCATTGCCGACGCGTTGAACAGACAGGGCACCTGGGATCCGTCCGGTCGGGACAAGGCGATCTCATACGCGCCGGTCTCTCCCCGTTCGCGCCGCTCGAGCTGTTCGTGAAGGATTTTCTTGTTCGCCTTGTCGACAAATTCGGAAGACCGGCGGCCAAGGATCTCTTCGCTGCGCCGGCCCAGGATCTTACACATCGCATCGTTGAGCTGGACGGTCCGCGCGTCGTTGTCGACCATCCAGATCCCTTCGTTGGCCGTGTCGAAGATCCGCCTGATTTCCCGTTCGCTCTCCTTCAACTGCTGCTCTGCCAGCTTGCGCTCGGTGATGTCCGTATAGGCTATTACCACGCCACCGTCATCGGTCGGCTGGACGAGAACGTCGTAAGTCGTTTCGCCGCCGATTGTCAGCTCGTTGCGGTGAGCTTCCCCGTTGTAAAGGTACTGTATTCGCGCCTCGGCAAGCTCCTGCGGATCACCGTCGCCATAGTCTCCACGCTGCGCCACGAACAGCGCCAGATCACTTAGGGGTCGGCCTTCCTCCAGAAAATGGCCGGGAATGTCGAGCAATTCCTGATAGTGTCTGTTCGAGTTGACCAGTGTGCGATCCGCGCTCCATTTCACGATGCCCTGCGCAACGTTTTCCAGAACATGGCGCAGGTTCAGTCGCTTTTGCGTGAGCTCTTCCTCGACGCGCTTGCGCTCGGTAATGTCGTAGGTCCAGGACAGCAGGGCCTCCTGGCCTTCGTAGGTGATCGGCAGGGCGGACATCAGCGCCCAGAACTCGCTGCCGTCGCTGCGGCGGCGCCGGACCTCGATATCATTCAGGAAGCCGGCCTCCCTGGCCCGGCCGATCACGCGGTCGCGCTCCTCCAGATCGGCCCAGAAATCCTTGAGATCCCGGCCGAGATTGCGGCCCTCGCCAAGTCCGAGCAGATCGGCGAAACGCGCATTCGCATAGACGGTCCTGCCGTCCTCGCGAAGCGTCACCGCGATGCCGGCGGGACTGCCTTCGAGGATGGCGTTCAGCTGTTCCCGGCTTTGCCTGATCTCTTCCTCGGCCTGCCTTCGCGCGGTGACGTCTCGCACCGACACGATGTTGTATTCGGGTTTGCCGTCGTTGCCGCGAATGCACTGCTCGGACAGCTCGACATAGACGATCTCGCCGTCTTTGCGGATGTAGCGTTTTTCCCACGAGTAGCTGTCTCCACTATCGCTGGACGAGATGTTCTCCATCAGTCGAATGTTCTCGGCCACATCGTCAGGATGGGTCAGGTCGACCCACGTCAGTGAGGCGAGCTCTTCGCGGCTGTATCCCACCATCTGACAGAAGCTGTCACTTACGGAGATGTAACGGCTGTCGCCGACCCGATACATGGCCGCGCCGATTGAGGGCATCGCAAAGAAGTTCCGGAAGCGTTCCTCGCTCTGGCGCAATTCTTCCTGTGCTTTATGACGCGCCGATACGTGACCCAGCTGCAATCCGATCTGCGTCAGCATTCCAAGTAAGGATTCATCCGGCTCCACCACGTCCTCAGCGAAAAACTCCAGCACCGCCAGGACGTCGGACTCGTCGAAGACGGGTATTGCGAAACCGGCCCGCACGCCGATGTCGGACGCGAGCGTGGCGCGGGGGAAGTCGGAATCGACGGTCACGTCCTGGATCCAAACGGGCTTACCTGTCTGCCATACCCGGCCGGGCAGACCGACACCGCGTTCGAAACCGGTATCTGCCGTAACGCGTCGAAACGTGTCGAAACGGCCGGGATCGGCGAGATGCCAGAGATCCGTCGCCACCAGCCGGTCGGGATCCTGAAGCCCGCGGATATAGGCATGGCCAACCGGCCAGCCGGTGTGGCCGCACACGGTGTCGAGACTGTACTGGATGGCATCTTCCAGGCTTTCTGCCTGATTGGCATATTCGGCGGTCAGCGTCAGCAGGCGGAGAATGTTTGTTTCCGACTTCAGACGCTCCTGCTGAGCCTTGTGCTCCGTGACGTCGCGAACAGCTGCATATACAAGCGGACCGTCTTCAGTTTGAAACGGGTGAAGGCTTACCTCCACGGGAAACTCGGAACCGTCCTTGCGGAGGCCGTAGAGATCGAGCCCCGTGCTCATCGGACGGACAGTAGCCTTGGAGAAGAACTGCTCCCTGTGATTTGCATGCGACTTGCGAAATCCCTTGGGCAGCAATGTCTCCAGATTCGCACCGGTCAGTTCCCTGGCGGTGTAGCCGAACAGCCTCTCCAGCTCCGTGTTGGCCTCCATGATCCGACCGTCCTCGTCGACGATGATCATGGCTTCGGGTGAGGACCCCACCAGCTCTCGAAGCTCACCCTTCGTTGTCTTCAGCATCGATCTGTGCCTGGTTCTGCTCACTGCAAGAAAAGTGACCTGTTCTGTTCCTGGACCCCGGACTTGGCCATTGCGGCCATGCCGAGCCGGACAAAGGCATCTTATGCCGTTCCAAGTAGGATTTTGGCCAGCAGCAAATCAAAACCGAAACAACGGGGATGGCATTCGGTGCGGCTATTTCGGCGGCTCATAAGGGTCCCTGGTCCCCGGCCTGATCGGCGGGCTTCGCCGCCGTGACCTCGAACCCGGGCGGAATGCACGCCAGACTATAGTCGATCCCGTCTCGCCTGGACCGGCGGTAGACTCTGATCCGATCACCTTTGACCCCTTAGCTCGAGACCGCACGCCGTCATCTTCAGGCAATCGACATACTCCTCACCGAATGCCCTCGACCACACGCCAGCCGAGCGCTTCGGCCATCTTCCGCGCCAGGGGGGTCGCCCGGCCCGAGATGCGCAACTCGCCGCCGTTCATCATTTTCTTGCGCTTGAGCTCCTGCGTGACGACTTGCAACGCGCCGCCCGCGAGTTCGGTCCAGGCGAAAAGATCGAGCGGCACAACGCCCAGGACCTGGCCGTCCCGCGTGCGGTTGAACACCAAGCCCTTGACGGAAATGAAATCGCCCAGCTTGCCGACGCTCTTGTGGTGGCGTGCCAGCATCTCTGCCCGCGCGCGGTGGACGAACACGAGCTCGCGGGTGTCCGCGCCGGCCGCCCGCTGCACGAAGATCGCCCGGTTCCGGACCCCCGAGAGCTGGCTGAGCGCCGCCACGATCACTGTCTGGTCGCTCGGCGTGAGGCGTTCGTTCTTCAGGAAGCGCTTGATGGTTTTCCGTCCGACGCCCATGGATTTCAGCCGGCTGCGGTTCAGGTCCAGGAGCTGCGCAGGTGTCTTGTCCCGGATCAGGTTGGTGACGCTTCCGGCGGTCGAAACACCCGATATCGCTGTTCCCGCCACGCCCGGTATCGCGGTCAGGGCCACCTTGACGCCCAGCCCTCCAAGTGCGGTTGCGCGCGCCACCTGGGTCAGCTTGTTGTCCAGCGGTTCGAAGTCCGTATAGGGGTCGACACCCAGCTTTGCGGCGATGGCGCGTTTTGCGGCGCTCACGCCTGCAACATCCGCGATCAGACCTTCTTCGCTTGCACCTGGATTCGTGACGCCGGATGCGATGCGGCCGAACAGTCCGCCGAGACCGGAAACCGTGTTGACCACGGTTCCAACGGGGTTCTTGACTGCATTCCCGGCGAACTCCACCGGGCTGAGTCCCGATTTGACGGCCGCGTCCACAAAAGTCTCGGATTGGCTCGCCTCGTTCAAACTGGCCAGTGCCCGAAGTTCCAATATGCGCGCCGCGACGAATGCATTGCCGTTGATCCTGTAACTGCCGTAGTTGGTCCGCAAAGAGAAAATGTGGAGCAAACCGTCACCATAGACCGGGTCCTCAACGCG
>JBPCWF010000667.1:0-3369 GCA_051009775.1 Hyphomicrobiales bacterium
GCCGAGGAGCCCGTCACGGAACCCCGACAACCGCCCTACGTTACGGGTGAACTCTCTCTGGAACTGCAGCTCGATCACGCTCTCAGGTCGGACGATCCGGACCTCAGTCGGACCACCCTGGAAGGCACGGCAGACGCGGACATCGATTTCTGGCTGACGTCGGCCCTGTCCTCTCACACAAAAATCTCCCTGGACTCCACCGACAACCGGCTGTCCGACGAGAATCTCGTCTTCGGCGAGGTGGGCCTGCGTGTGGAAGAACTCTATCTGCGGTTCGACATCGAGAGTTACCGCATTATTGCAGGCAAGTTCGACATCGATTTCGGTGTCGCTTGGGACGACGCCTTCGGCATATACGGCAGCGATCTCGCAGAAGAGTACGAGTTCAAGGAACGTGTCGGCCTCCATGCGGAGGTCCGGCTGAAGGACACCGGAACCGGAAAGCACAGGTTGACGGGATCGGTGTTTTCCGCCGACACGAGCGTCCTCAGCGGCGACCTGATCAAAGGAACGGACCGTCTCAGGCGGTCTGACGGAGGCGTCAGCAATACAGGCGTGCCGTCGTCCTTTTCAGTCGCTGCGCATGGCAGCGATTTCACCCCCCTTCCCGGCCTGAACTACCACGCGGCGGTCATCTTCCAGGCTGCCGGCAGGGGCGATCCTCACGACGAGGTGGGCCTTTCTTTCGCGCTTGCCGGCATATGGCCCCAGACCGGCGACCTGTCATTCGCCTGGCTGTCGGAAGTCGTTCAGCTGTTTCATGCCGAAGGCGGCAACGAAGACCGGACCTATTTCACGTTGTCGGGCAAATTCGGCTACGGCTCCGCGTGGCTCGCGCCTACCGTCACGCACCGCATCGATACCGTGTCGGGCGGCAGCAACACGGATGCCACCCTTGCCACCCTGTCCGTGGGCTACGATTTCGAGTTTGGACTGGAACTGAGCGCCGGTTTGCAGCTGTTCGACGACGCCGGGTCCATCACCGAGCTCCTGGGACTGAAGGCCGAGTACGTCTACGAGTTCTGAGCCGAACATGTCAGCTCCCGCGATCTCTCAGCAAACCGGCGAAGTACGGTCACACTCTCGGCATGACGGCAGAGACGGGCGTTTCGGCTTTTCTGTTCTCTCCTGATCGAGCCGGCTCAACGTGACCTGCGGCGTCCTGAGGCCGCGTTCGTCTCGCCACCAGCACGCAGTAGGTCAGAGCGACACCGTTCCTGTTCGGCAGCGGTTCCGCCCGTACGATTTCGGCCTGGAAGTCCGGCCGGCGCGCCGAGATCAGGCCTGCGACATGGGCGCTGGAATAGGACCAGGATTTCCCGCACAACCTCTTCTCCGTCGACGATTCGGAGAATGTGAGCACCAGTGTCGTGCGTTGTCCGATCAGGCTGAAGATCGCGTCGAAATATGCATCGAGCTCACGAGGCGGGACATGTTTGAGAACCGCAACCGACATCACGAAATCGGGCTCCGCCATTCCCGCTTCCCGCAGCGAGGTGGGGCTGGTCACCCGGCATCGCGGCCGTTTTGTGGTCCTGGTGTCCTCTGCGATCATCGCAAGACCGTCTTGAAAGAACCGGTCCGTGACATCCAGGCCCCAATAGCGATCCGCGTCCAGATAGGAGATCAGGTGCTGGCCGACACGCAGCGAGCCGCACCCATAGTCCACGAGCGTGTGTTGGGGCATGAGCCCCAATCCGAGCAGGTCGGCGATGATCCGATGAGGCGCTGCGCGGGCAAAGCTTTCCGTGTCGTGCGCGGGAACGTGACCGATCACCGAGTCCCGATCGAACCTGCGCGTGCCGAGGGTGCGGTGGGCCCTGCCGTCATCCAGCTTGCGGGCAACCCGCCATGCATAGAAGTCGGAGAAGCTGCCGTCACGGTTTCCGAGCCGCCACAGGCGATACCTCGCCTCCGTGGACAGGATGGAAAGTTTCGCTCCGGCCAGCGAGTAACCGAATTCGCGCAAGGATTTCGCAATCCGCCGGCCCGGATCATCCGGCTCGACGTCCAGCGCTCTGACCGGAGCAAGCAAGCTCGTGAACAGACCGAATGCGTAGAGCAGGAGAACCAGCGCCAGGGCGGCTTCATCCAGAGTATCGACCAGCAGATCGCCGTCCTCCTCGTCTGTGAACAGCAGGTCATCCGTCACATCGAGAAACGCCAGTCCGATCAGAAGGATCAGACCCGCCTGGGACGCACCGATGGCCATGGGATTGTCTGACCGGCATCTCACCTGCCCCCACAGCAGCACCCCGCCGAACAGAAAGAGTGCGCCGCCGGCAAGGTCTTCGATGTCTTCATGCAAGGACGCCTGTTCGTGCAGCGGGAACACCCTGTGGGCAGTTGCGGCAAGCAACACCACAATGGCAAGAAGCGTCACCGGCGACCGGTACGTGCCCGCGCTCGGACTGCAATAGGCAATGCCCAGGAGCAGCAGGACGAATTCGATCAGGATCACCTGAAACGTAAGGATCGGGCCCGCGGCGTGCTCGACCGGAACCGTGGACAGGAACTGGATGGCGACCATTGAGGCCAGGGCCAACATGGCAGCGAGCAGACCACCCGCAAGGTGCCAGTTCCTGATCTCAAAGGTCTTCGGGTCTTCGATCTCTTGCCGATCGCTCATCCGGGACTCCCGTGCGCTTGCCCGTCATCGCTCCAGTGTCACACCACCGGTTCGACCGGGCATTCGGCCCGTGGCTTGTCGAATCGCGGGGCTCAGCCGGTCTTAGACAAAATCCGGCCGGGGTTCACTTTACGGATCGGTATGATTGCGGAAGCATTCGGTACACATCGTCCGGACATCGCCGGCAGAAGCTTCGATCCCGCACAAAGCGCCGCCGTCCAGCTTACGAATCCGTAAGCTGGCGGCAAAGTGGCTGAAAGCCTGAACCTGTATGACCTTGGTTCAGAGAACACTTAGACGTTCACAACGAGATCCAGGGTTCAGTCGAATGTTGAGAACGGCATTCGCAGTTTCGGTGATGCTTTCATTGACCAGTGCAATTCCGCCTGGCGGCGCGCTGGCGTCCAACAGCTCTGCAGACATGGAAGAGAGCGAGGCGCGCCAGATCCAGACGGCGGCCTCGGCTCCGGTCTCGCTCATCATGGCCGTTGCCATAGCCGAGTACCGGTCCGGCGGACGTGCCGTCCATGCCAGCGCGGAGGACTACGACGGCGATGTGCTCTATGACATCAGGACCGTGACGCCCGAAGACGTCACCCAGCTCACGATCAACCCGCGCACCGGAGCGGTGGTCTATATGGGCCATCCGATCGTATCCGGCACCACGAGCGGCGCACTCGGCTCGGCGGCGCTCGGCAGGACGATCCAACCGCGGGTATCTCTGGCCGCTGCCATAACTC
>JBPCWF010000668.1:0-2866 GCA_051009775.1 Hyphomicrobiales bacterium
GCCCAATGTCGGGTTCACGTCGACATCGTTCGAAATGGTGCGCGGTCTGGTCGGTCACGGGCTCGGCTATGCGCTGCTTGCGACCAAGCCTGCGTCGGCCATGACCTATGACGGTCGGTCGGTGGTCACACGTCCGCTGGTGACCGATGTGGAGGCAAGTCGCATCGTGCTGGCGCGCAAAGCCTCCGCACCGCCATCCGATAGTGCCGAGCGCTTCGCCTGGCTGTGCCGCGACTTTTTCTGCCTCGACGCCTGAGGGGGCGGTCATGGCCAATGGCTTTTCATCGCCCGTACCGCCGACCGGTTTCCAATCCCGGGTGCGTGCGCGTATAAACGTCTGCCGGGGGCGGTGCGCATAATGCGCGCGAAGGGTGAGGGCGGGGCTGTTCCCGCAGACGATGACGACAAGCTCAGTATGAAAGACGCGATGATAGAGAAGCAGGCGGGCGAGATCGCCGCCAGCATCCAGAACGTGGTCAAGGTCTTCGGGGACGGCCCCGCGGCGGTGACTGCGCTGCACGATGTCAGCCTCGACATAGGGGACAACGAGTTTTTCACCCTGCTGGGACCGTCCGGCTGCGGCAAGACCACGCTGTTGCGGATCATCGCCGGGTTCGAGGATGTCAGCGTGGGCGCGGTGTTCCTCTATGGCGAGGAGATCGAGCAGCTGCCGCCCAACAAGCGTCCGGTCAACACGGTGTTCCAGCACTACGCCCTGTTCCCGCATATGAGCGTGGCGGAGAATGTCGCCTTCGGGCTCCGGCGGCTCAAATGGCAGGACAGCACGATCAGGGAGCGCGTGGCTGAAGTTCTGGGCCTGGTGCAGCTCGACCAGCTGGCGGAGCGCATGCCGACGCAACTCTCGGGCGGCCAGCAGCAGCGTGTCGCGCTTGCCCGCGCGCTCGCGCCCAACCCCAAGGTGCTGCTGCTCGACGAGCCCCTGTCGGCGCTCGACCTCAAACTGCGCCAGGCCATGCGGGTCGAGCTCAAACAGCTCCAGGAAGATACCGGCATCACCTTCATCTTCGTCACCCATGACCAGGAAGAAGCGCTGACCATGTCGGACCGTATCGCGGTCATGTCGGAAGGCCGGATACAGCAGATCGGCACACCCGGCGACATTTACGAGCGCCCGATCAACCGGTTCGTGGCGGATTTCATCGGCGACACCAACCTGCTCGATGTCACCGTGAAGGAAGTGCGGCCGGACGGCGAGGTGGTGTGCGAGACCGGTCAGGGTTTCGAGTTGATCTGTGACGCCGCTACAAGCCCGGTCCAGGGCAGCGCGGCGCATGTCTCCGTCAGACCGGAAAAGATCACGCTGGAAGCGCGCGGGCCGGCCAAGGATCTCATGCCCTGCACCGTGGAACGGCTGATCTATCTGGGCACGGACACCCAGTGCCTGGTGCGGCTCGACGACGGCACGGAAATCATGGCGCGCAACCAGAATGCGCATGGCAGCACGGTTGCTTTTCAGCCCGGCGACGAGGCCGCCCTGAAGCTCGATGCCGGCGCCGCGCGCCTGCTGGTGGATTAGCCAGGCATGGCAGGCGGGCTCAGCATAGGCACGGGCACCGAAAGCCAGACGGCGGCCGCTGCCAGGCTCAGCGGCAGCCGGCTGGTTTTGCTTCTGCCCGCGATCGCGATGATCCTCGGCTTCCTCATCGTGCCGCTCGCCTTCATTCTGATCTATTCGTTCCTGACGCCCGGCACCTATGGCGGCGTGGAGTGGGCGTTCACGCCCGATGCCTATGTGCAGTTCCTGTTCGAGCGGGACCTGTTCACCGAGGAACTGCAGTTCTCAAACGCCTATCTCTCGATCTACGGACGCTCGTTCATCCAGGCGGCGATTGCGACCTTGGCCTGCTTCATCATCGGCTTTCCGACCGCTTACTTCATCGCGACCCGGCCGGTGAGCCAGCGAACCGCCTGGGTCTTCCTCGTCACCGTGCCCTATTGGATCAACCTCCTGATCCGCACGGTCTCGATGCTGTTCATCATCCGCGACGAAGGGCCGATCAACCATGTTCTCATCGGCGCCGGCCTGATCTCCGAGCCGATCCGCATGGCCTATACGGATTTCGGCATCGGGCTCGGGCTGGTCTACAGCTACCTGCCGTTCATGGTGCTGCCGATCTATGCCTCGATCGAACGGTTCGACTTCAGGCTGGCCGAAGCCGCCTACGACCTCTATGCGGACCGCTGGACGATCCTCATGAAGGTCATCCTGCCGATCACCAAGCCGGGCATCATCGCCGGCTCGCTGCTCGTGTTCATCCCGAGCCTCGGGTCGTTCATCGCGCCCGATCTCCTCGGCGGCGGCAAGAACCTGATGATCGGCAATCTGATCGCGCTGCAGTTCCAGGGCTCGCGCAACTGGCCGTTCGGCTCGGCCTCCGCCGTCATCCTGATGACCATCGTGATGATCGTGCTGATCGTCTTCGCGCGCCGCCGCGCCAGGGCCGGAGGTTGACATGGCCGACGCTCAGAAAGCCCTGAAGCGCTATCCGGGTTTCAGCTGGATGACCTGGCTGTGCCTTCTCCTGCTCTACGCGCCGATGATCGTCATCGCGGTCTATTCGTTCAACTCGATCCGCTCGATCACCACCTGGGGCGGGTTCAGCTTCGCCTGGTACCTGAAGGCGTTCGGCAATCCCAACATCCAGAGCGCCACGGCGAACTCGCTGATCATCGCGGTCGCGGCCGCCACCACCGCGACGGTGCTCGCGGTCGCCGCCGCCATCGCCATGACCCGGGGACCGAGATTCAGGGGTGCGGAGGCGGGCTTTGCCCTGATCAACCTGCCGCTGATGGTGCCCGAAATCGTCACCGCCGTGGCAAGCCTCGTGTTCTTCCTGGCCATCGG
>JBPCWF010000669.1:0-4589 GCA_051009775.1 Hyphomicrobiales bacterium
CCGCATAGGCGTCGATCGCACCGGAGGCGCGCAGGTCGTCGACCGACGCGTCTCCGCTGGCCAGCGAAATCGACGACGGCATGGCGCCCGCGAAATAGGAGTTCGCCGAGTGACTCATGTCGAACACGCCGTTCGCGATGGCTTCCGGCGCATCGAAACCGCCGACGACATCGGACCCGCCAGCATATTCGATCTCCAGTTCGCCGCCGGAAAGGCGGTCCACTTCGGCCGCCAGGAAATCGTACGGTTTACCCCAGACGGTCTTGCGGTTGATGAAGGCGATGTAGCGCAGCTTGTGCTTGCCGGCGCCATAGGCCGGGGCTTTGCCGCCCAGGAACGCAACGCCGGTTGCAGCACCGGCGGCCGCCAACATCTGGCGGCGGGTGAGGCCATTTGGTTTTTTCTTGGTTTCAGTGCTCATCGTCTTCTCCCTGTTTTTGTCGCCCGCTCAGAAGGAACTCACAATCTGCTCATGCGCTCTTATGGCGCTTCAAGCGCCGCCAGCGCGGCTCTGATCCGGTCCGGCGTTGCCGGAATATCGCGCACTCGAGCGCCGGTCGCATCGGCAATGGCGTTGACAATTGCCGGAATGAGCGAGATGCCCGGATGCTCCGCCATGCTCTTGGCTCCGAAGGGGCCCCGTTCCAGCGGGTCCTCGACGTAGAGTCGCGTCACCTCGGCCGGTACGCTTTGGGTCGAAGGCAGGCCGTATCCCTCCAGGGTCGGTGGATTATCGGGATGGAACCGCTCACTCAGTGCAAAGCCGATCCCGAATGCGACAGCGCCGTCAATCTGCCCGTCGACCGCCAGCGGATTGATCCGCGTGCCGGGATCGCAGACGTTGACATGATTGAGAAGCCGCACCTGGCCTGTTTCCGTATTGACATCGAGCTCGATCAGGCCGGCATTGTAGCCATAGAGGATGGTGGGCGCTTCGCCGCTCCATTTGATCTCGGCCTCGGACAGGCTTGGCTGGCCGGTCTGTTTGAAGTGTCCGGCGATTTCCGCCAACGTGACGCAGATGTCCGGCGTATCCGTGACATATGCGCGATCGCCCTTTATGGAGATTTTCGACGGTTCGCTCTGCAAGAGCTCCGCGGCCGCACCCAGCAGTTTTTCTCTGAGTTTCACCGCAGCCATCTCAACCGCCTTGCCCGTGCCGACGGTCGAGACCGAGCTGAAGGTCGGTACCGGATAGGGCGCGGCCTCCGTATCCCCCAACGTGACGCGCAAATGCGCCATCGAGATACCGACGGCGTCGGCGGCGATCTGTGAAAATTGTGTGCTCGGCCCCTGGCCCTGTTCGACCGTTCCCGCCATGACGTGGACTTTGCCATCCTCGTCCAGCTCGCACCCGGCGGAGATCGTGGTTTTCAGATAACCGATGTTGCGCCAGCCGGAGCCCACGCCGATGCCCGGCCGCCATGCGCCTTCGGATTCGGCCCGGCGCTTCTCAAGCCGTGCGCGGGCCTCATCGTAATGGGGCCGCAGCAGCTCGAGCTCTTTGACCATGGAAACATGCTCGGTCAGCGTCTGCCCGAAATGCGTCTTCGAGCCCGTGCGGATTGCGTTTTTCAGCCGCACTTCGATTGGATCCAGACCCAGCTTCTCCGCAACCAGATCGACCTGGGACTCGTAGGCGAGGGGAAGATAGTTCGCGTTCGTGCCTCTCAGAGGCACATAGCGCGGGCCGTTGGTCAGAACGTCCCATGCGCGCGCCCGCACGTTCTCGATCTCATAAGGCCCGGTCGCATGAGACAACAGCGCGCCCAGGGTTTCATAGAAGCAGAGCTCCACGCCCCGGGTCGTCTTGTCGATCAGGAACGGCGCCCAGCTTCCCGCCCCATGGGTGACTTCGACATCCACCGCGGTGATGCGCCCGTCTTTGGTCGCGCCCGTGCGATAGCGGATGTCCACGGAAGGCGCCTTACAGGAACCAAGCAGGGATTCCGCGCGCGTGAAGATCATGCGCACCGGCCGCCCGGTCTTCTGCGCAAGCAGTCCCGAGGTCGCCGCGATCAGCGTATCGCCGCGCGTGCCGAAATTCCCGCCCATTGCAGGGCAGATGATCCGGACATCGGGTTCCTTCATGGCCAGATTGTTGGCGATCGACTGCGTTCCCTGGACGAACGCATGATAGAGCCCGGTGCGGATGATCAGCTTGCCGTGCTCTTCGTAGGCGAGTGCCGATTCGGGCTCCATTGCGGCATGCTCGCGCACCGGGACCGTGTAGCTGTTCTGGACGATCACATCCGCCCTGGCGAACCCGGCCTCGATGTCCCCGCACGACACCTCTTCGGGCGCCGAGACGCGTGGCGAATGATCGTAAAGCGGAGCGGCATCGGGTCGTATCGCTTCCGACAGCTCGATGGCATGAGGCAGCTCCTCGACCTCGACCCTGATACGGCCCAGCGCTTCTTCGGCCACCGCCTCGGAGACCGCCGCGACGCCTGCCAGCGCCTCTCCCTTGAAGCGGATCCGGTCCTTCGGAAACATGTAGACCTGCGGCTGGCAATTGGGCAGGAACGGCGTGCCGGGGATGTCGTCGGCCGTGATGACCGCCTCGACGCCCTCCATCGCAACCGCCTCGCTGACATCGATGGAGAGAATGCGGGCATGATGGTGCGTTGAGCGCAACAGCTTGCCGTGGAGCATGCCGTCCATCTTCAGGTCGGCACCATACTTGGCGGCGCCGGTGACGGTGGCGGGGCTGTCGAGCCGGGCAACATTGACGCCGACGGCGTGACCGTTCGCTTTTTCCGGCCCGTCGGCGTCCCGTCCCTGGGTGATCAGTTCGGCTGCGTATTCCACGGCCTCGAGTATCTTGGTGTAGCCGGTGCATCGGCACAGGTTCTTTGAAAGCCCTTTGACAATGTCTTCCCTGCTCGGGTTCGGCTTGTTGCGCAGCAGGGTGTGGGTCTTCATGATCATGCCGGGTATGCAGAACCCGCACTGGGTGGCGCCCTTCTCAAGAAACGCCTGTTGGATCGGGTGGAGTATGGAATAATCCGCGCCCGGCTGAATGTCGTAGGCGTCGGGGGCGAGCCCTTCGATCGTCACGACCTCTTTGCCCGCCGCCCGAACCGCCGGCAGGAGGCATGACTTGGTCGGCTTGCCGTTCATCATCACGATGCAGCTGCCGCATTCGCCATTGTCGCAGGCTTTCTTGGCGCCGGTCAGGTTCAGCCGGTCGCGCAGCACGTCGAGAAGCGTCGCATCGCCCGGTGCGAGATCGACCGGGGAACCGTTCACAACCAGGGAGCTGGAGTCAGATGTGTCGGCGGCCAAGGCTCGGATCCTCCTGCGGGGTTTGCAAAATCGAGCGGGAGCACATTAGTAATCAATTGATTACTTACTTGGTTCCATGAGTCAAGCCGCAAACCGGCCGCCTGTGGCTCGTTGGAGTTTGTGTCCGACGATGCTGTGCTGTATGCGGAAAGCTTCATCCCAAGTGGACCGATCGTACGGCCCGGAAGTGGCTATTTTCAGATAACCACTTGAGGCGTAATGGCTGCATCGTCAGCTCATCGCAAGAACGGGAATGCCATGAACGCCACTGATCAGGTCGAGCAGATTTTCCCGAGACCACTGTCCGGCGCCGAGGTCGCAACGCCGGCGCCGGGGCTGGTGCCGCCGCGGACACCGATGGTGGGCAGTCATGTAACACTGGAACCGCAGAACGCAGCACAGCATGCGGACGATCTCTACGCGGCCTCCCATGGCAGCGAAGAGGCGCTGCGCATTTGGGACTATCTGGCCTATGGCCCCTGGGTTTCTGTCGAAAGCTATATGGATACGCTACGGCAGCAGTCGTCGAGCATGGACCCGATCTTCTATACGATCCGGTCTCACGCATCGGGCAAGGCGTGCGGGCAGGCGAGTTTTCTGGATATTCACCCGCAGAACGGCGTGATCGAGATTGGTCATATCTGGTTCGGCCCGGGCCTTCAGCGCACGAGAGGAGCGACCGAGGCCCTCTTCCTGATGCTGTGCCAGGCAATGGACGATCTCGGCTACCGGCGTATGCAATGGCGCTGCAATGCGCTCAACGAGAAGTCCAGGGCGGCGGCGCGGCGTCTCGGCTTCCGGTTCGAGGGGATCTTCTACAACCACCTCATTTTCAAGGGAAAGAACCGGGATACATCCTGGTACTCGATCCTCGACGACGAATGGCCCGAGGTGCGCGACATCATCGGAAACTGGCTCGACGACGGCAATTTCGGCTCGGACGGCGAAGCCAAGACGTCACTGTCGGAACTGATGAAAAACCGCTCGCCCAGTTGCAGGACTGGATAATCGGCAGACCGGCGGCGCAATAGGTCTTTGTGTCTGCAGCGACATCAGTTCGCTCGATAGCGCCAAGAGATTTTACAATTCCGCGCTAAAATCACACTATGTGGTGCGCCAGTCAGGCTTTGCAGTACGTGTCCGTTGGGACCCGGCATCGCGGAGAAACCACATGCACAATCTGAGCGACGATCACGAAATCCTGGATGCGGATCAGCTTTCCAGCCTGGTCGGCGAGACGCATCCGCTGGCGGTCAAGAAATGCCGGCCGCGTCTGGACAAGCACGCGAAGGACTTCATCG
>JBPCWF010000670.1:0-5807 GCA_051009775.1 Hyphomicrobiales bacterium
TTCTCCGACCTGTTCTCCGAGATCCACGAGGCCTGTGCGGTCCAGAACATTCCGGCCGAGACCTTCGTCGCCGAATATGCGCCGGGGCAGTTCGAGATCAACATCCTGCACAGCGACGATGCGCTCAAGGCCTGCGACAACGCCATCCTGCTGGAACGCTGCATCAAGGAGGTGGCGCGTAAGCACGGACTGATCGCCAGCTTCATGGCCAAGCCGTTCATCGAGCAGACCGGCTCGGGCCTGCACGTCCATGTCTCGCTCCTGGACAGGCAGGGCAACAATGTGCTCGCCGGACCCATGGACGAGACCATAAAGCGGCCGATCAGCGACACCATGCGCCATGCCATCGGCGGCGTGGTCGAGACCCTGCCGGAAGCGATGGCGATCTTCGCGCCCAACGCCAATTCCTACCGCCGGCTGATGCCCGGCGCCTATGCCCCGGTCAACACCCACTGGGGCGGCGACAACCGGACGCTGTGCATCCGGATCCCGCCGTCGGACGAGAAGGCGGTGCGGATAGAGCACAGGGCGTCCGGCGCCGATGCCAATCCCTATCTGGTGACGGCGGCGGTGCTTGCCGGCATCCATCACGGCATCTCAAACAAGATCGCCCCGCCGCCGCCGGTAACGGGCGACGCCTCGGAGGTCGAGGGCACGGAACTGCCGGCCCGCTGGGAGGCGGCGCTTGAGCTCTTCGCGCAATCGAAAGTGCTGCCGAAATATCTCGGCGAGGAATACTGCAAGTGCTTCCACGGCTGCCGCAAATATGAGGCGGACAAGTTCCACGCCCATATCGATCCGCTCGAATATCAGTGGTACCTGAGGACCGCATGACGCGCCCGAGCGACAGCCTGTCCTATTACCGCGCAAGCGCAAACCCGCATGCCGGCCATCCCAGGCTCGAAGGCGAGCACGAGGCGGATGTCTGCGTCATCGGCGCGGGCTTCACCGGTCTCTCCGCCGCGCTAGAGCTGGCGGAACGCGGCTTCTCCGTCGCCGTGCTCGAGGCCGAGACGGTCGGCTGGGGCGCGTCGGGCCGCAATGGCGGCCAGATCTGCACCGGGTTTTCCTCAGGCATGGAGAAGCTCGAAGCCCAGGCCGGCAAGGACGACGCGCGCAAGTGCTGGGCCCTGTCTGAGGAAGCCAAGACGCTGATGCGTTCGCGTATCGAGCGCTACGGCATCCAGTGCGACCTCAAATGGGGCTATGTCCATGTCGCGCCCAAGGCGGGCGGTTTGCCCGAACTCCTTGAGATGCAGGAAGGCTATGCCGCCTACGGCTATGACAAGACGGAGGTGCTCGACAAGGCGGCACTTGAGGACCGGCTCGGCAGCACGATCTAT
Source organism: Hyphomicrobiales bacterium (assembly GCA_051009775.1). GTDB lineage: Bacteria > Pseudomonadota > Alphaproteobacteria > Rhizobiales > JAJFHB01 > JBPCWF01. Next base: position 1,344 of record JBPCWF010000670.1, read on the forward strand.
CATGGCGGCCTGCGCGATGCGGGCGCGGGCCACCTGCACCCGCTCAACTATTGCCTGGGGCTGGCCGATGCGGCGGTGAGCCACGGCGCCCGGATCTTCGAACATTCGGCCGTCACCCGGGTCGAAACGGACGCCAGTCCGGCCGCCCACACGGCCGGCGGCGTGGTGCGCGCCAAGTTCATCGTCATCGCCGGCAACGCCTATCTGGGCAAGACCGTGCCCGCGCTCTACCCCAGGATCATGCCCGTCGGCAGCTTTATCCTGGCGACAGAACCCCTGGGCGAGAACCGGGCGCGCAGCCTGATCCGCGACGACGACGCGATCTGCGACACCAATTTCGTGGTTGACTATTTCCGGCTGTCGGGCGACCGGCGCATGCTGTTCGGCGGACGCTGCAGCTATTCGACCGTCGAGCCGCGCGACCTCCAGGGCTTCATGCGGCCGCGCATGCTCAAGGTGTTCCCGCAGCTCGACGACGTCAAGCTCGACTATTGCTGGGGCGGTTATATCGGCATCACCGTCAACCGCATCCCCGACATCGGACGCCTGAGCGACACGGTCTATTACGCCCACGGCTATTCCGGCCAGGGCGTGGCCCTGACCGGCATCTACGGCAAGGTGATCGCGGAAGCCGTGGCCGGCCAGGCGGAGCGCTTCGACGTGCTCTCCCAGTTCAAGCACACGCCCTTCCCCGGCGGCCCGATCCGCACGCCCATGCTGGTCGCGGCCATGCTGTACTACCGGATGCGGGATCTCTTGGGTTAGGGTCGCTCAAACATGTATGGCGTCGCTCCCGCGAAAGCGGGAGCCCAATGGCCGCCGCTGCGAAAGATGCTGTTCCGCATGCCCAGTGCAATATCGGATCGAAGCTAAACACCTGAAATGCCAATGGATTCCCGCTTTCGCGGGAATGACGGGCTGGGCGGCAAAAACGGGTATCTAAAGCCCCAACTGTTCCTTGCGCTTGTGCGCCCAGGCGGTGATCAACTGATCGGCCGCCAACCCCATGAAGGCGACGCAGAGGCCGACCACCAGCCCCTTGCCGGCGTCGTTGAAGGTGAGCGCGCGGAAGATTTCCTGGCCCAGATCCTTGGTGCCGATGAAGGCGGCGATGATGACCATGAACAGGGCGAACATGATGGTCTGGTTGAGGCCGAGCATGATCTCCGGGAAGGCCAGCGGCAGGCGCACCTTCCACAGGGTCTGGCGCGGTGTGCAGCCGGACGTGATCGCGGCTTCGATCAGTTGAGGCGGCACGCCGCGCAAGCCGAAAACGGTGTAACGCACCACCGGGATCATTGCGTAGATCACGATCGCGGTGATCGCCGCCACGTCGCCGACCTGGAACAGCATGATCACCGGCAGCAGGTAGATGAAGGACGGGAAGGTCTGGAACGTGTCGCACATGACCTGCATCATCGCAGCGCGCCGGTCGCTCCCCGCCGCCCAGACGCCGAGGGGAAAGCCGACGGCGACGCAGACCAGGACCGCGAAAAACACCATGTAGGCGGTGATCAGGGCGCGCGGCCAGAAGCCCGAAAAGGCGATGAACAGGACGAAGCCGCAGACGATGAGCGCCAGCCGCAGGCCGCCCAGGTGCCAGCCGAGGCCGCCGACCAGGACGACCACGGCGATCCACGGGACGAACTGGAACGCCTGCCTCAAGGGGATCAGTACGTGGATCAGGAGCCCGTCCCGGAAGATCTTGAGCGCGTCGTAGAAATGCAGGGTGATGTAATCGACGACGCCGTCCCAGAACGGCGCGGTGGTGATGGTGAACTCCTTGGGCAGCGCCATCGCGGCCGGCGTCACGAGCGCGGCGGTCACGGACAGGACGACCACCACGGCGGACGCCGACCAGTATGGATGGACCTGCCAGAACGGGCCGTCGTCGGAATGTTCCGGCTGCTTCTCGGCGAGCGCCTGTGACAGGCGGTCGAGCGCGATCGCCATCAGCACGATGGCGATGCCGATCTCGAGCGCCTGACCGATCCTGAGCGACTGCAGGCGGAACAGCAGATCGTGGCCGAGCCCCTTGGCGCCGACGAAGGACGCGATGACCACCATGGCGAGGCACTGCATGATGACCTGGTTGACGCCGACCATGAGCGAGGGCCTGGCGGCCGGCAGCTTGACCTTCCACAGGAGTTGGCTCGGCGTGCAGCCGGCCATGACGCCGGCCTCGACGATCTCCGGCGGGATGGTGCGCAGCCCCAGGATGGTGAGCCTGGCCATGGGCGGCATGGCGAACAGGATGGTGGCGATGGTGCCCGCCTTGTGCCCGACGCCGATGAAGACGGCGACCGGGATCAGGTAGGAGAAATGCGGCAGGGACTGCATGACGTTGAGCACTGGCCACAAGAACTTCTCGAACCAGCGGTATTTGATCGCGGCGATGCCCAGGCCGAGCCCGATGAACCCGGCGATGGGGGCCGCCACCAGCACCGCCGACAGGGTGATCATGGAGAGCTTCCATTTGCCGAAGAGCGCCATGTAGAACACGCAACCGCCGGCCAGCGCGGCAAGCTTCCAGCCCTTCAGGTACCAGCCCCAGACCGCCACCAGGCCGACGATCATGACCCAGGGCAGCGACGGCAATCCCCAGCCCGCGAAGCCCGTGATCAGGAGGCCTTCGACAAAGTCGAGCGGAAACTGAACCAGATTGGCGATCGCACGGGTCGCGTCCTTGAAGGTGAACAGGCCGAACAGCGGCTCCTTGCGCAAGACGGTGACCACCGCGTTGATCCAGTCGATGAAGGGAACGATGTGCGACTTGGGCACGGTCACGGCCCAGGCGGGCAACCAGTTTCGGATCGCCAGCAGAACAATGAACGGCCCAAGCAGCGCGGCCGCGAGGCGCCAGTCCGTACCCTGCGGCCGGTGCGACGTGTGATCCTCAAGGGCGAGGCTGCTGTCCGCCATGATCCGCCTGCCTAACCGGTTGCGTCGAACGACGGCGCATCGCTGCGCTCGTCGAGACGGCCTGTGACATCATCGCCGAAGCAGATCCAGACGGTCCGGCAGGCAATTCCGGCTTCCTGCACTCTGTCCCCCTCCCCTCGTCGACGGCACTGTACGTGTCCCACCGCACAACCCACTCCGCAGGCCCGTTTCGCCGCACTATACAACTGTACAAGCCGCGGCCGACAATGCAATATTACGCATACAAACAGTATGGACGGCTTACCTGCTACGGTCCAACTTTTGGGGAGGAAACCATGCGTAAACTGTTAGCAACCGCGGCGGCCCTGGCGCTCGCCGCTTCACTGGCCTTGCCCGGCAAGGCAGACGCCGGCGAAACAATCAAAGTGCCGCTGCACAACTGGTCAAGCCAGATTGTCGGCGCCCATATCGTCGGCAAGCTTTTGGGCAAGGTCGGCGAGACGGTCGAGTTCGTCTCATCGGACAGCCAGGTCGTCTACACCTCCATGTGCGAGGGCGACATCCATCTGGTCCACGAAGTGTGGCAGGGCGCGTTCGGCGTCGCTTTCGAGAAGGTGGTCAAGGAAGGCTGCGTGATCGACGCGAAAACCCACGCCGCGAAGACCCGCGAAGAATGGTGGTTCCCGGCTTACGTGAAAGAGCAATGCCCGGGCCTGCCGGACTGGAAAGCGCTCGACAAATGCGCGGAAAAATTCTCTTCGCCGGAAACCTCGCCCAAGGGACGTTTCCTCGGCGGGCCGGTGGACTGGCTGAAGAAGGACGCCGAACGGGTCGAGGCCCTCGGCATGAAGTTCGAAGTGGTCAATGCCGGCTCGGCGGCGGCACTGTGGGCCGAGCTCGCATCCGCCTCCAAGCGCAAGGCGCCGATCGTCTTGTTCAACTGGACGCCGAACTTCATCGAAGCGGTCTATGAAGGCGAATTCGTCGAGTTTCCCGAGTATGCCGAAGGCTGCCGCGAAGACGCCAAATGGGGCGTGAACAAGGACCTCACCCATGACTGCGGCAACCCGAAGGACGGCTATCTCAAGATCGGCGTGTGGAAGGAATTCCCCGCGAAATGGCCGAAAGCCTACAAGCTCGTCCAGTCGATCGACTTCACCAACCTGGATATCGCCGTGATGGCGAAGCTGGTCGACATAGACGGCATGGAGCCGGAAGCCGCGGCCGACAAGTGGCTGGCCGACAATGAGGCCAAATGGAAGGTCTGGACCGACGGCGCGACCATGTAGGCCGCTCGAAGGTTTTCGAATGCAAGAGGCCGTCCGCCACATCGGCGGGCGGTCCTTTGTTTGCGGGCGTCAGTCGGTCAGGACGAGCGCGTCCTCGGGACGCCAGGCGATCCAGGTTTCGTCGCCGACATCTATGGTGCCGTCGATGGAGCGCATGTCATTTTGCACGTTGGCGGTCAGCGCGATGCCGGAATCGGTCTCCAGGAAGACGTGGCTGGCATTTCCGTAGTAGGCGAGATTGATCACCTTGCCATGGACCTTGACGCCCTCCCCGTCCGGCTTGGCTGACGAC
>JBPCWF010000671.1:0-7070 GCA_051009775.1 Hyphomicrobiales bacterium
TGAGAGGTTGGCCTTTGGTGGGCTGGGTCAGTTTGCTGGCGTTGTGGCGGCTCTTTCCTGGTGCTTTAGACCACAAGTGGAGCTTAACGACGTCCAGCGGGCGCGAAAAACCGGCCTTCGGTGGGCCAAATCAACTCACCGGCGTTGTTGCAAAGCTTGCCCGATGCCCCACATCGTGCTGCGCTTTGCGCCTAGCCGGCTGACCTGATTTGGCGCCATCAAATGATGCTATATGAAGGAATGATGCTCCAGACTTGTATGGCTCAGCCGTCGTGGCCTTCGACGATGATCACGTCGGCGTTCGCGCAGGTCTTGCGCAGCTTGAGCGCCTCGGCATATTCCGGCGAGTGATAGCAGTCCAGCGCCTGCTGGTATGACGGGAACTCGAGCACCACATGGCGTCCGCCGGCATTGCCCTCGACGACCTCCGCATCGCCGCCGCGCACCAGGAAACGCGCCTCGTACTTCGCGAAGGCTTCCGCGTTGGCGGCGATGTAGGACGGATATTTCTGCGGGTCGGTGATCGTAACATGGGCAATCCAATAGCCCTTTGGCATGGTTGTCTCCTATCGTTGCGGCCGGCGCTCCCGCACAGGCGTGCGGGTGGCCTCGGGACCTCTATCGCGGTAATGGCATTGCCGGGCCTGCGGTGTCCACGGCCAAGCGGAAGCAGCGTTTCGGCGCGGTTAAGTCGGGTGAAGGAATTGTAGCTACACGCCTTCGACGATCACGATTTCGGCCTCTCCCGCGCCTTCCCTGTGCGCACGGGCGGCCTGATATTCCGGCGAGTTGTAGCAGGCGATTGCAGCGTCGTAGGACGGAAACTCCAACACCACATTGCGCGGCCGGCCTTCCCCTTCCATGTGTTGGCAGCGCCCGCCGCGGGCGAGCGGTGTGGCGCCGTACTTTTCGAACGCGGCAGGCGCCTGCTCGACATAGGTCTTGTAGGTGTCGGGATCGGAAACCGTCACCCGCGCGATCCAATAGCCTTTCATGGGGTCCTCACTCACTGTTCCGCGCCGGCCCGGTCGGGCCGCGGGGATGATTTAACCGGGATCCATAGAATTGCGGCGGGCGCGCGGAAGGTCAAGCGGCGGTCATGCCGGCGGTGAAAACCGGCGTTCAGGCGTTCGAATCGCCGAGCCCGTCCCAGAATTCCTTGACCCGGGCGAAGAAGCCGGCGGATTCCGGGTTGTTCTTCTCGTTCGACGCCTCTTCGAAATCGCGCAAGAGCTGCTTTTGCGCGCGCGACAGCTTCACCGGCGTTTCGACGCTTACCTGTATATACAGGTCTCCATAGTGTTTCGACCTGAGCACCGGCATTCCTTTGCCGCGCAGGCGGAACTGGCGCTCCGTCTGGGTGCCCTCGGGCACCTGCACCCGCGCCCGGTTGCCGTCGAGCGTCGGCACCTCGATCTGGCCGCCGAGCGCCGCGGTGACCATGGAGACAGGCACGCGGCAGAACAGGTCGCCGCCGTCGCGCTGGAAGAACTCATGCGGGTTCAGGGTGAGAAAAATGTAGAGATCGCCGGCCGGTCCGCCGCGCAGCCCCGCCTCGCCTTCGCCGGACAGGCGGATCCGCGTGCCGTCCTCGACGCCCGGCGGAATATTGACCGAAAGGGTCCGTTCCTTGGTGACGCGCCCCGCGCCTGAGCAGTCCTCGCACGGGTCGCTGATCACCTGGCCGCGGCCGTGACAGGCGGGACATGTGCGCTCGACCGTGAAGAACGCCTGCGTGGCGCGCACTTTGCCGAGGCCGCCGCAGGTCGTGCATGTCGTCGGCGTCGTGCCGGGCTTGGCGCCGTCGCCGGTGCAGGTCTCGCAGGTCACGCTGGTCGGAATGTTGATCTGTGCGGTCTTGCCGTCATAGGCATCCTTGAGATCGATCTCCATGTTGTAGCGCAGATCTGCTCCCCGCTCGCGTCCGCCGCCGCCCCGGCGCCCGCGCCCGCCCATGAACTCGCCGAACAGATCCTCGAAGATGTCCGACATGGAGCTGGAGAAGTCGGCGCCGAAACCGTGTCCGCCGCCGAAGCCGCCCTGTTCGAAGGCGGCATGGCCGAACTGATCGTAGGCCGCCCGGCGCTGCGGGTCTTTCAGCGCCTCATAGGCTTCGCTGACTTCCTTGAACTTGGATTCCGCTTCCTCGTCGCCCGGATTCGCGTCCGGATGAAACTGTTTGGCCATCTTGCGATAGGCGCTCTTGAGCTCTTTCTCGTCGACATCGCGCCCGACGCCGAGCACCTCGTAATAGTCGCGCTTCGCCATCGCTAGCCGCCCGCCCGTGCATACCGGAACCGGTCGGAGAACACGGCCAAACCGTGATTCCTCCGCTCGGGTCGTCTGTTGTCTGGAAATGGAGTGCCCTCACCCCGCACAGCCGCGCGTGTCAGCCACGGGATGAGGGCCATGATGCTGTCTCGCCCCGGTCTTACGCCGATTTCTTTTCGTCGTCGTCGACTTCCTCGAAGTCCGCGTCGACGACATCGTCACCGCCGTCGGGCGATCCGCCCTCGTCCGGTCCCTCGCCGTCGCCGCCTTCGGCCTGCTGCGCCTGGTAGAGCATCTCGCCGATCTTCATCGAGGCCTGGACCAGGGCTTCAGTCTTGGTCTTGATCTCCTCGATATCCTCACCGCCGAGCACTTCGCGCAGTTCCACGATGGCAGCGTCGATGGTGCTCTTGTCGGCTTCTGAGACCTTGTCGCCGAGCTCGGCGATGTTCTTCTCCGCCGAATGAATCAGGGCCTCGGCCTGGTTCTTGGCTTCGACAAGTTCCTTGCGTTCCTTGTCTTCGGCCGCGTGCTGCGCGGCGTCCTGGACCATCTTGTCGATGTCGTCGTCGGACAGCCCGCCGGACGCCTGGATGCGGATGTTCTGCTCCTTGCCGGTCGCCTTGTCCTGGGCGGACACATTGACGATACCGTTGGCGTCGATGTCGAAGACGACCTCGATCTGCGGTATGCCACGCGGGGCGCCCGGAATGCCGACCAGGTCGAACTGGCCGAGCATCTTGTTGTGCTGGGCCATCTCGCGCTCGCCCTGGAACACCCTGATGGTGACCGCGGTCTGGTTGTCTTCCGCGGTCGAGAAGGTCTGGCTCTTCTTGGTCGGAATGGTCGTGTTGCGGTCGATCAGGCGCGTGAACACGCCGCCCAGCGTCTCGATGCCGAGCGACAGCGGGGTCACGTCGAGCAGCAGCACGTCCTTGACGTCGCCCTGCAGCACGCCGGCCTGGATCGCGGCGCCGACGGCGACGACTTCGTCCGGGTTGACGCCCTTGTGCGGCTCCTTGCCGAAGAAGTTCTTGACCGTCTCGATCACCTTGGGCATGCGGGTCATGCCGCCGACCAGGACGACTTCGTCGATCTCACCCGGCTTGAGGCCGGCATCCTTGAGTGCCGCCTGGCACGGATCGACCGTGCGCTGCACCAGATCGTCGACCAGCGATTCGAGCTTGGCCCGGGTCAGCTTCATGGTCAGGTGCTTCGGACCGGACTGATCGGCCGTTATGAACGGCAGGTTGATCTCGGTCTGCTGGCCGGACGACAGTTCGATCTTGGCCTTCTCGGCCGCCTCCTTGAGGCGCTGCAGGGCGAGCTTGTCGCCACGCAGGTCTATGCCCTGTTCCTTCTTGAACTCGTCGGCCAGGTAATCGACGATCCTCATGTCGAAGTCCTCGCCGCCGAGGAACGTGTCGCCGTTGGTCGACTTGACCTCGAACACGCCGTCGCCGATCTCCAGGACCGACACGTCGAATGTGCCGCCGCCAAGGTCATAGACCGCGATGGTCACGCCTTCCTTCTTGTCGAGGCCGTAAGCCAGCGCGGCCGCGGTCGGCTCGTTGATGATGCGCAGGACCTCAAGCCCGGCGATCTTGCCGGCGTCCTTGGTCGCCTGGCGCTGGGAATCGTTGAAGTAGGCCGGAACCGTGATCACCGCCTGCGACACCGTCTCGCCCAGATGGCGCTCGGCGGTTTCCTTCATCTTCTGCAGGATGTAGGCGGAAATCTGCGAGGGAGCGTATTTTTCGCCGCGCGCCTCGACCCAGGCATCGCCGTTGTCCGCCTTGATGATCTCGTAGGGAACCAGCTTCTTGTCCTTCTCGACCATCGGGTCGTTATGGCGACGTCCGATCAGGCGCTTGATGGCGAATACGGTGTTTTCCGGGTTGGTGACCGCCTGGCGCTTGGCCGGCTGGCCGGTGAGGATTTCGCTGTCCTCGGTGAAGGCCACCATCGATGGGGTGGTGCGTGCGCCTTCCGCGTTTTCGATGACTTTGGGGTCTTTGCCCTCCATGACAGCGACGCAGGAATTGGTCGTGCCAAGATCAATGCCAATGACTTTCGACATTTGTTCACTACCTCTCTTTGCGGCAGACCTTCCAGGGCCTTGATTTCAAGCACCCAAAAATCCCTACCATCCGCGAGGATGGCCGGGGGCAGGTCTCCAAGTGGTTTTCGACATTGCGAAGTTTCGTTGTGTATATAGGTTTACGACGGTTTGACATCAAGCGTAACCGTTAGGAATCAGACGTTTTTTTGTGCTTGCGCCAACCGTCTGGAGTGGAATTGCCGAATGGCTGCTGAACTGGTTAGCGACGGATTAAGACTTATCCCCGGATTCCTCGATCGCGCGGCCCAGGAACGCCTGCGTGACGCGGTCGCGGAGGTGGTCGCCCAAGCGCCCCTCTACCAGCCGGTGATGCCGCGCTCGGGCCGGCCGTTTTCGGTCCGTATGACCAATGCCGGTCCTCTGGGATGGGTCTCCGACCGCGCCGGCTACCGCTATCAGGCGCACCATCCCGAAACCGGCGCGCCCTGGCCGGCCATGCCGTCAGAGGCTCTGGAAGCGTGGCGCGCGGTTTCCGGCTATGGCGCCGAGCCCGAATGCTGTCTGATCAATGTCTATGCGGCGGCCAGGGCGCGCATGGGTCTGCACCGCGACGAGGACGAAGACGACCTCGCCGCGCCCGTGGTTTCCATTTCCCTTGGCGACACCGCCCTGTTCCGGATCGGCGGGGCCGAGCGCAAGGGGCCGACCCGCTCGTTCCGGCTTGCCTCGGGCGATGTACTGGTGCTCGCCGGCCCGTCCAGGCACTTTTATCACGGAGTCGACCGGGTCATGCCGGAGACCTCCACGCTTTTCCCGGAGGGCGGCCGGATCAACCTGACCATGCGCCGGGTGAGGGTGCCCGAGGAGGACCGGCATGCCGGCTGACCCGCGCCCATCACCCGGCCACACGAAACTGGCCGGGTTTTGCCGTCGGTGCTTGCTGGGTGTTGTGCTTGCGGCCACGGCCATTGCCCTTTTCGGGCGGGCGCAGGCCGCGGAGCCGGTAACGGTGTTCGCCGCCGCGAGCCTGACCGATGCCATGGAAGAAGCAGTCGACGCCTATGAGAAGGACACCGGGCGCAAGGTGCGCCTCTCCTTTGCGTCGTCGTCCACGCTTGCCCGCCAGATCGAAGCCGGCGCGCCGGCCGACATCTATGTCTCCGCCAACCAGCGCTGGATGGACCATCTGAAACAGGCCGGTCTGATTGCCCCCGGCACACGCCGCAGTCCGATCGGCAACGCGCTGGTGCTGATCGCGCCGGCCGACGTTGCCCCCGGTCCGGTTGAGATCTCCCGGGAACTCGACATTGCCGGTCTGCTCGGGGCCAAGGGCTGGCTCGCGGTCGGCGATCCGGCCCATGTGCCGGCCGGCATCTATGCCGAACAGGCGCTCACCCGTCTCGGTCAATGGGACGGTCTCAAGGACCGGCTCGCCAGGACCGATCATGTCCGCGCGGCGCTCGCGCTGGTCGGGCGCGGTGAGGCCCGGCTCGGCATCGTTTATCCCACCGATGCGCGGATCTCCGACCGTGTCGAGGTCATCGGTACGTTTCCACCGGACAGTCATCGGCCGATCACCTATCCGTTCGCCATCGTCGCTGGCCAGGATCGGGCCGACGTGCGAAGTCTGTTCGATCATCTGACCGGGGCGGCCGGGATTGAGGTCTTCGAGCGTTTCGGCTTTGTAACCAGGTAGACGGGTTCGCTATGGGTTTGTCGGACGCGGAAATTCAGGCGCTGCTGCTGAGCCTCAAGGTTTCGCTGGTCGCGGTGATCTGCGCCCTGCCGCTCGCCATCGCCGTGTCGCTTGTCCTGGCGCGGCGGGAATTTGCCGGCAAGTGGCTGTTCGACGGCATCGTGCATCTGCCGCTCGTGCTGCCGCCTGTGGTCATGGGCTATCTGCTCCTGATCGCCTTCGGCACCAACGCGCCGATCGGCGCCTGGCTCAACGAGACCATCGGCCTGAGGTTCGTGTTCAGTTGGACCGGCGCGGCGCTGGCCGCAGGCATCGTCACTTTTCCGTTCCAGGTCCGCGCCGTCCGCCTGGCGCTCGATGCCATCGATCCGGGGCTCGAACAGGCGGCGCGGACGCTCGGCGCCGGACCGCTCGATTGCCTCATGACGGTGACCATGCCGCTGGCCCTGCCGGGCATCCTCGCCGGTGCGATCACCGCTTTCGCCGCCAGTCTCGGCCAGTTCGGCGCGATCATCACCTTCGTCTCCAATGTGCCCGGCGAGACCCGCACGCTGCCGCTGGCGATCTACTCCGCGATCCAGACACCGGGCGGCGAGGCCGCGGCCGCGCGCCTGGCGGCACTGTCGATCGCGCTCGCCCTGGCCGGACTTGTCCCCTCCGAGCTTGCCGCGCGCCGGATCAAGGCATGGAGCCGGCAATGACGCTCGATGTCCGCCTGACCCACAAGCTCGGCGATTTCGCGCTCGACATCGCCTTCAACATCGCCGCCCCCGGCGTCACTGCCCTGTTCGGACCTTCGGGCTCGGGCAAGACCGCGACCGTCAACGCCATTGCCGGCATCCTCAAACCCGACGCCGGGCGCATTCGCCTCAACGGCGCCACGCTGCTCGACACCGCGGACGGCACCTGGGTCGCAACCCACAAACGCCGGCTCGGCTATGTGTTTCAGGACGCCCGCCTGTTCCCCCATCTCAAAGTTCTGGCAAACGTCATGTTCGGTGCGCGCCGGGCACGCGAAAAGCCGTCGCAGGCCATGGTCGA
>JBPCWF010000672.1:0-2605 GCA_051009775.1 Hyphomicrobiales bacterium
CCGCCTCCGTGATGATGAGCCTTCCGCTGATCGTCGCGTTCGCCTTCCTGCAAAGCTATCTGACCCGCGGCTTCGGCGCGGGTGCCGTGAAAGGTTAGGTCGAGCAAGTGTCGGACGTCATCCTGGACAAAGTCGTCAAGAAATTCGGTGCCGTGACGGCGGTCCACGCCCTCGATCTCCATATCCGCGAGGGCGAGTTCGTGGCGCTGCTCGGGCCGTCCGGATGCGGCAAGACCACGACACTGCGCATGCTGGCCGGCCTCGATTTTCCGACGTCCGGCGACATCCGCATCGGCGGCCGGACCGTGAACGACGTGCCGCCCGGCAAGCGCGACATCGCCATGGTGTTCCAGAGCTATGCGCTCTACCCCCATATGACCGTCGAGCAGAACATCGCCTATCCCCTGAAGAAGCGGGGCGTGCCGCAGTCGGAGCGGGCACCCATGGTCGCGCGCACGGCCGAGCTTCTGCAGTTGGGTGAGCTCTTGAAACGAAAGCCGCGCCAGCTTTCCGGCGGCCAGCAACAGCGCGTCGCCCTCGGCCGCGCCCTGGTGCGCGATCCGCAGGTGTTTCTGCTGGACGAGCCGCTCTCGAACCTGGATGCCAAGCTCCGCTCCTACATGCGCGCCGAGCTGATCGAGCTCCACCGGCGGCTCGGCCGCACGCTGGTCTACGTGACTCACGACCAGCTCGAAGCCATGACCATGTCGGACCGGATCGCGGTGATGAATGCGGGCAGGCTGCAACAGTTCGGAACACCGGACGAGGTGTACCGCCGCCCCGCCAACCGCTTCGTCGCCGAATTCATCGGCACGCCGTCGATGAACCTGACCGAAGGTGAGGTCACCGACGATGGCCATTCTTTTCACGCGGGTTCATTCGTGCAGCGATTGGATCCGTCGCGCTTCGACCTGACGCCTGGACCCGCCACCCTGGGCGTACGGCCGGAGGGGATAAGCATCGGCACGGGAACGCTGACCACAGAGGTCCGCGTCGTCGAACCGACGGGCCATGAGAACATCGTCGTGCTGGAGAGCGAGGGGCTCGGCCCCCTGACGGTTCGAACAGGCGCCGACCACCGGCCGCGTGTCGGGGAGACCGTGCGGATCGCTTTGGACGAAAAAAGCCTCCATCTCTTCGGCGGAGACGACGGGCGCCGCCGAAATCTGGACGGCACGGCAGAAATTGAACCCATCCGCCGAGGCGCGGGCTGACGCGAGGAGAGCCATCGATGGATCGGAACTCGGTGAACTGGAAAGGCGCGATGCCGGCGCTGACGACACCGTTCGATGCCGACGGCAACATCGCTTTTTCCGAACACGCCGCGAACATCGAGCGGCAGCTCGAGGCGGGGGCGACCGGTTTCGTCGCCGCAGGATGCACCGGCGAGTTCTGGGCGCTTCGTCATGCTGAGCGCGCCGACCTCGCGCGAGAAACGGTGCGGGCGGTCGCCGGGCGCGGCACGGTCATCATCGGCGCCGGCTCGATCCTGGCTGATGACGTGATCGAGCAATCCCGGGCGGCGGCCGATGCCGGCGCGGATGCGATCCTGGTCATGCCGCCCTACTTCATCCATGCAACGCCCGACGAGATTTTTTTTCACATCGAGACGGTGAACCGCGGAACCGCGCTGCCGCTGGTGCTCTACAACATTCCAGGCAATGCCGGGAACCATCTAACGCCCGACCTCGCTTCGCGCCTGGCCGATCTCGACAAGGTGGTCGCGATCAAGGAGAGTTCCGGCGATTGGGGGAATTTTCACCGCACGCTGATCGCCGTCGGCGACAGGCTTCGCGTCTTCTGCGGGCCGTCCTCGGTCTTTGGCACCGCATCAGTGGAGGCGGGCGCTGACGGCCTGATCGACTGCTTTCCCAACGTCTGGACGGGATGCCTCGATCTCTGGTCAGCAGCAAAAGCGGGAGACGGCGAACAGTCGGCGGAACTCCAGGCGACGGGTCTGGCGCTGACCGATCTCTTCGTGTCGGGCGGAAGAACGCTTTACCCAGCGACCAAAGCCGCGATGGATTACCTCGGCGTGCCGGGGGGCGGACAGCCGCGCCCGCCGCTTCGTCCGCTGGGCGGCCCCTCGCTGGAGGGGCTTCTGCGTGGACTGGACGCGATCCTCGGCGCCCGTTGACGGCAAATTCGCAGAACAGGAAGGATGGAATGGATCTCGGACTCAAAGGAAGAAGCGCCGTTCTCTCGGCGGCGAGCCAGGGGCTCGGCAAGGCCTGTGCGCAATCGCTCGCGGCCGAAGGCGTTGACCTGACCCTGAACGCGCGAACACCCGAACGGCTCGAATCCGCAGCCGAAGAGATCAGGTCCGAATTCGGCGTCGAGGTGCGGACGATCGCCGGCGACTTCGCCGATCCCGAAACGCGAAAGCGCATGCTGGAAGCCGATCCCGCCCCCGACATCGTCGTCAACAACCCGGGCGTCCGCCAGGTCCCGGACCCCTATGACAAGATCGACGGCGAAAGCTGGCGCTACTGGCTGGAGGTGCATTTCCTAAGCTCGATCGACTTCATTCAGGCCGTGGCCCCCGGCATGCGCGAGCGAAAATTCGGCCGGATCGTCAACATGTCGGTGAGCTTCATCAAATTCC
>JBPCWF010000673.1:0-4622 GCA_051009775.1 Hyphomicrobiales bacterium
GTACAGCCCAGCGTAAAGGTGGACGGCAGGGAAACCGGCAGCTGCAAGCCCAACGGGGTTTTCTATGTGGATGTGAGGCCGGGCAAACATGAGGTAAGCGCGAGAACGGAAGTGACCGACACGGTCACCGCATCGTCCCGCCGACCGACCTATATCGAGTGTTCGATCGATCTTGGTATCGTCGTTGGCCGGCCCAGTCTCATCGAGGTCACACCGAGCCGCGCCAAGGAAAAGATCGGCAAGCTGGCGTTCACGGGCAAGTACTGATCGGTTTGAGACGGCTGCGTTTCAGGTTTCACCGAGCGCCGCGCCCACCAGCCGCAGCGTCTCCGGCGAGAGGTCCAGCTTGAGCGCCGCCTCATGGCCGCGTTCCGACATCTTGCCCCAGGTCTTGCGCACGATCGAGATCACCTTGTCGTCGTCGTGCTTGGCGGCGAAATCGCCGAAATAGTGACTGAGGAACACCAGGCAGATGACGTCCTCCAGGGTCTGGGCCTCCGGATCGTGCTTGAGCCGTTCCTTGCGGATCAGGGACTGCACGCGGTCGACCTCGGCTTCGCCATAACCGCAGTCCGCCATGATCGCTCCCACGGTTACGGCGTGATACCGCTTGAGCGCGGTGCGCCATTTCAGATAGCCCAGCCGGCCGGTTTCATAATCGGCACGGGCCATGGACCAGCGCCGGATATGCTGGCCGCGCGCGGCGAGCCTCAGCTCCTCCGAAGCGTCCGGGCAGAACCCGGACAGCGCCTCGGTCATGCGTTCCGAATAGAGCATCTCGGCCGGACGCTCCCGGCCGTCGACGGTTGCCGTGTTCGGATCTTCAGCATTGGCCCGGTCAATCGCGGCGATCGCCTCGGCGAAACGGTCCGCCGCCGCATGTGCGGTCGTCGCTGCTTTTGCCGGGCCGTTCACGAGTTGCTTTTCCCCGCTCAATGGTGGTGATGACCGAACACCGCATGCAGCTTGGCGTCGTGGGTCTTGAAATGGTTGGTGAACCAGGTGTCCAGGTGGCTCGCCAGGGTCTCCTCGAATGCCCCGTAGGCGCCTGTGTCATAGCCGATCATGATCTCG
Organism: Hyphomicrobiales bacterium; assembly: GCA_051009775.1. Lineage (GTDB taxonomy): Bacteria > Pseudomonadota > Alphaproteobacteria > Rhizobiales > JAJFHB01 > JBPCWF01. The sequence continues at coordinate 1,075 of JBPCWF010000673.1, forward strand.
CGGATATCGTCCAGGAGCTTCTCGTGGTCGTCCTTGTGGGCCTCGTAACTGTCATAGCCGGCATCGCGCATCATCCGCTCCTCAAGCGCGAAATGCGCCGAGATCTTGAGATTGATCTCGCCTAGAAACTCCTCGACCTGCTCCTCGGTGACCCCTTCCCTGCCGAGATTGGCGTGCAGATCGTTGATCAGGTCGATCATCTCGCGGTGCTCGTGATCGACCGCCGGGTCCCCGGTGTTGAACTCGTCGCGCCATTGGATCAGCGCCATTCCATCCACTCCTTGAGCCTACTTGAACGTGAACCCGCCGGCTTCCTCGCGGAACTGGATCACCAGGAGCTGCGCGGGCTTGAGGCTTTGCGTGCTTTCGCTTTCATAGTCGAAGCCCGAGCTGCGTTCGCTGTCGCGCAACCGTACCGCGATCCGGTGTTCGCCGGTGGGAACCGGAAACCCTTTATACAGGATCGACGGTCCGTCGCCATGCAGTCCGGTCGGTTCGAGCGAGGCGCGGTAAACGGTTTCGTCGTCGACGTCGAGTTCGACCACGACCGGCAGCCTGTCGCGCGGACAATCGAACGGCCGGCGCATGTTGGGCGCCAGTTCCTGCAGCTCTTTCGCGGTGCGCCGGCGGCACCCGCCCCTGTGCTTGCCGCCATGGGTGAAGGTGAGCTTGATCAGCGCCTGGTCGGCGGCGAAGTGACGATAGGCGGGCTCGGACGCAAAGAACCCCAGCACAACCGCGATCACGGCGTAAACGGCCGCCTGTCCCAGCCATCCGATCGGTTTAATGGTCATCGCCGACGGGCTCCAGTACAGGCCAGCTTGAGGCGCCGACCCGGCTCGCCGGCTTGGGCTCAAGCGTCTTGAGCCGGGCGGCAAGCCGCTCGACCTCGGCGGCCAGAACATCGCCCTCAGGCCGGCCCGCCCACAGTCTCGCCAGACGCTCGCGCGGCACGCGCCGCCTCAGACGCGGGTCGCGCTCGCGGTCGACGCGGGCATCGGTCCACTCGACGCCGAAGCGGTTATAGCAATCCGAATTGGCGCAGCCCGCCAGAACCACGCCATCGGCCAGGTCCCGGCTCAACACGTAGTCGATGAAGGGCGGCGGCAGCATGCCGATGCACGGCAGGCGGACAAAGGCGGCGCCGGCTTCTTCCGCCTGGGTGGGCCCCGGCCCGTGTTCGCAGCCGAACACCAGGACCCGGGCATCGCCCTTAAGCCTGGCCGCCGCCTCGTCGGTCGCATGACGCAACTGCGAAAGCGGGAAATGCGGCAGGTCGATGCCGGTCTCGATCGCGCCGCGCCGGCGGAACGGCGTCGAACTCGGGCACGAGCCGACGCAAATGCCGCAGGAGACGCACAGGTCCGGGTTGACCACCGCCTCCAGATGGAACTTTGCGCCGTCGGTCCGGGGCTGCATCGCAACCGCGCCGAACGGGCAGTCGTCGACGCAGCGCGTGCAGCCGTTGCAATGGTCGAGATGGACCTCGACGGCGGGCGCCCGCTTCATCGGCGGCATCCAGGGCATGACGAAGACGATCAGGAGCACCAGACTGAGCGCCGCCCAGACCGTTCCCGCCGACCAGTAGTCGACCAGCGGATAGAGCCCGAGATAGAACCAGTCAAGATTGACCACCGAGACGACGGTGGAGAGATCGGCCGGCCCGTGGCTGACGGCGGGTTTGACCAGCGACAAGACGATCATCATGGCGAACATGCCGACGGCGAGGCCGCGCGGCGGATTGATCTGCGGCCGGCTGACCCGCTGCAGATGGATCCACAGGACCAGGAGCAGGATCAGAGGCGCCGCGATATGGATGAAGATCATCAGGCTGAAGAACCGGTCGTCAAGGCTCTCCGGCGTCAGGAAGTTGGCCGCGGTCGGTGTCCCGAAGATCGGCAGCCAGTCGAGCCATTCGGTCGAGCGCACGGCGATGAACTGGGCGAGCCGGTCCCACACGAGCCAGTAGCCGGTGATACCGCAGGCAAGCAGCAGAACGATGATCGGCACGCCGGTCGACCAGGTGAACCAGCGCACCCCGCGATAGCGGTCGAGCGCGAACTCGCGCGCCATGTGGATCACCATGAACAGCACCATGGCGTCGGAGGCGTAGCGGTGCAGGCTGCGCATGACACCGGCAAGATACCACTGGTCGTGGGTCATATATTCGACGGACGCGTAAGCCTCGGTCAGGCCGGTATCGAAGAAGACGTAGAGATAGATGCCGCTGGCGGCGACGATCCAGTACATGAAGAAACCAAGCGCGCCGAGATGATGGAGCGGGTTCCAGCTCTGCGAAAACATGCGGTCGAGCCACAGTTCCGCATAGTCGAAAGCGGTGCGGATCGGCCGCTGCACCCAAAGAACCCCCTGCCCGCCCGTCATGCCGACCTGCCGTCGGACCACAGCCGCCATGCGTTGCGCCCGATGATGGTCGCGATGCCCAGGAGACAGAACGCGCCGATGATCAGCCCGACGAAGATCGAGTAGTCGAACCTGTAGCGGTCGCTGCGCGGATCGTAGATCGTGCAGAACAGCCTGATCCGCTGAACGATGCCCTCGACGCTCACGAGCGGCGCGCCGGTGCCGAAGATCAGCGCCTTCAGCGGTTCGACCAGGGCGGGCGGCGTGAACTCCGCACCGTAAATCTGGGCGTAGACCTTGCCTTGCTCATCGACCACGGTGGTCTGCGCCAGGTGGTCGAACCCCCGGGGCGACGGATAGAAGATAAAGCCGAGACTGTCGGACAGCCGCTTCACGGCGTCGGGCGTCGCGCTCAGGAAATGCCAGTTGTCCACGCGGATGCCGCGTTCGGCGGCATAGGCGCGCATCCGCTTGGGGCTGTCTTCACGTGTGTCAAATCCCACGGTCAGCACGGAGAACCCATCCGCGCCGAAGGTGCCCTGGGCGGCGATCACGCTGCGCTCGAGCGCCTGGGTGATCAGCGGGCAGGTGTGGTAGCAGCTGGTATAGACCATGCTGATGACCAGCGGCTTGCCGCGGAACCGGGCGAGATCGACCGGCCGCTCGTCGCGATCCTGAAAGCCCTCGGCGTCGACGGTGCGCCCGATCGCGGCTTGGCTGTGCTGGACCGCCTGCTCGTTACTGAATTCCGGGCCGCCGGCCGCGCCGGCCGGCCATACAAGGAGGCACAGAACGGTCGCGGCGGCGCCTGCCAACATGGCGAGCCTTTTGGACTGCACGCAACCATACATAAGTCAGGCACCCTTAGAGGTTCAGCGTGCCGTCGATGATGGCGGCCATCAGCAGCAGGCAGAGCTGAATGAGAGAGGCATGGAAATTCGCCATGGCCCGCTTCGGCCCGGGTTCGCGCACCAAGTCCATGCTGCGCTTGATGAAGAATACACCGCCGACCGCCGCACCCGCCAGATAAATCCAGCCGAGCCCGAAGGCAACCGGCGTGAACGATACCAGGACCAGAATGACGGTATGCGCCAGGATGACCTTGGCCGCCGCCGCGTCACCGATCACCACCGGCAGCATGGGCACGCCCGCCGCCGCGTAGTCCTTGTGCAACGCGGTGGCCA
>JBPCWF010000674.1:0-2958 GCA_051009775.1 Hyphomicrobiales bacterium
CGGTCGAGTTTACCATGGTCCGGAATGACGGCGTGCTGCCGATGCTGACCGTGTTCATGTCGGCGACGATGTGACACCGCGTGCAGTGCTGCTGCGCCAGCTTGCGGCCCTGCTCGATATCGTCGGCGCGGCCTGGGCTGCCGCTTGAAATCAGACTGACAAATGCAACGGCAAGGACGGCTTTCAGCCACCGCCGGTGCGGTGTCAGCTCTGCCGGCATATGGTTCCGATGGCATTGCATATGATGCGCGCGGCGGTCAGGGCGCCGAGCCTGTCGATATCCTGTTCCGGCACCAGTTCGATGATGTTGAAGCCGGCGATATTGGCCTTGCGGGCAACGCCCTGGATCAGATTGACCACCTGCCAGTAGGACAGCCCGCCCGGCGCGCGCGCCAGCACGGCGGGGCAGATCGACGGGTCGAGGGCATCGACGTCGAGCGAGATCAGGACGTTTGCGCCGCTCGGGATGGCGTCGAGCACGGGATCGACGCCCTTTATGTAAAGCTCGCGGGCGACAAAGAACTCAACGCCCCAGTCGAGCGCGTCGCGGTGGTCGGACGGGCGGGCGCTGCCGACGGCGCGCTGGCCGCATTGGATGATACGGTCGATCTGGTCCATCTCAGAGGCCCGGCGCATGGTGCTCGACAGGCCGAAGCGCACGCCTTCCGACGTGTCGCGCCAATCGATATGGGCGTCGATCTGCAGGATGGTGAAGGGCCCGCGCCCCTCATAGGCCTCGAACACGGGGATAGGGATCGAGTCGTCGCCGCCGATGACGATTGGGACCGCTTCGTGCTCAAGAATTCTGCTGACGGCGGAGCGGATGCGCTTGCGGTTGCCTCCGGCGTCCGCCTCGTCGAACTTCAGATTGCCGCAATCGACGACCTTTTTCGCGGGATCGCCCAGGAGCGGGCCGCCCAGATCGAAGTCCATATGGTCGACGGCGGCGCCGTAACCGGCGATGGCGGCGCGGATGGCATCGGGTGCGTCCCTGCAATAGGCGCCGACGGAGGGGTAGGGCGTGGCGCAGGGCGCGCCGATGATGGCGACATCGGCGTCGAGCTTCTTGAGCTTCTTGCACCGGGGCAGGCCGAGAAAGGCTTTCCTGGCGTCCTTCGAGCCGTAAAGCATGTCGATGCTCTTTTTCTTGTTCTTTGCCACGTGAGTGTTCTCCCGCTCGCGAGATGGGGGCCGCACTTGGTCTAACTATGGCCCTGGGGTGCGGTTGAGGCAAGCCGCTACGGCGGTTGTGAAAGCTCGTGCAGTCTGGTGTAAGAGCACCTGATGGCAGACGGAGAATGCAATATGAGACGGGGTGTTGCCGGCACGTTCGCGGTGCTTCTGGCGGTGTCGGGTGTTGGGCTCGCCATGCTGAGCAATTCTGACGGCGGAGGCGAAACGGAGCCCGGCGGGACGGCGGCCGCATCCGCGCGGTCATCGCAATGCACGGCGCGCGGCGGCACGTGGCTCGACGCGCAGGGCGAGTGCGAATGGATCGATCAGGCGGCGTGCAGCGCCATGGGCGGGCAGTTCAATGGCTGCGCTTCGGCCTGCCGCCACCAGCCCGAAGCGGTGGTCTGCGTTCAGGTGTGCGTGCCGGTCTGCTCATGGCGATAGCGGACAGGAATATCGGGGTCCGGGCGGCCGGTCCTGGCGATGCGGAGGCGCTTTTGCACATTCACCGCTCGGCAATCCTGGTGTTGGGACGCGACTACTATTCGCAAGCCGAAACCGAGAGCTGGGCGGCGAACCTGACTGCGGCAGGCTATCTTCGAGCCATGGAGCAAGGCGGCGAACTGTTTCATGTGGCGTTCGATGATGGGGGCGCAACTGTCGGGTTCTACGGGCGGAAAGGCAATGAGGTCACGGCGCTCTACGTCGATCCGGACCGGGCGCGGCGGGGCATCGGCACGACGCTTCTCGTCCATGCGGAACAGGCGATCGCCGCCGATGGGCACGGACGGGTCAGGATCGGCGCGGCTCTTTCGGGGCGTGGCTTCTACCTGGCGCGCGGGTATGAAACCGAGTGCCGGGCCGACTGGGAGACGCGCGGCGGGCTGGTGCTCGAGGCCTGCGACATGGCGAAGACGCTGGTGCCGGAATCGGCCTAGCGGCGGGGCTCGGGAGTCGCGTATGGTTTCTGATCTTTGGTTTTCGAGTGAGGAGGGTGGCGTGTCGAGTGAACTGATCTGGTTGAGCGCGGCGGAGCTTTTGACGGGGTATCGGACGGCCAGGATCTCGCCGGTCGAGGCGACACAGGCGGTGCTCGACCGCATCGAGGCGAAGGACGGGGCGCTCAACGCGTTCTGCCTGGTCGATGCCGAGCGCGCTCTGGACGAGGCCAGGGCAAGCGAGGCGCGCTGGCACAAGGGAGCGCCTCAAGGCCTGGTCGACGGCGTGCCGACCGTGGTCAAGGACATCATCCTGACCCGGGGCTGGCCGACCCTGCGCGGCTCCAAGACGACCGATCCCAACCAGTCCTGGGACGAGGACGCACCGTCCGTGGCGCGCATGCGTGAGCACGGCGCGGTTTTTGTCGGCAAGACCACGACGCCCGAGTTCGGCTGGAAGGGGGTGACCGACTGCCCTTTGACCGGCATCACCCGCAATCCGTGGGATGTCTCCAAGACCCCGGGCGGTTCGAGCGGCGGTTCGTCCGCGGCGGTCGCCGCCGGCATGGGGCCGCTGTCCTATGGCACCGACGGCGGCGGATCGATCCGCATCCCCGCGGGGTTCACCGGCATATACGGCATCAAGCCGAGCTTCGGCCGTGTGCCGGCCTATCCCCTGAGCCCGTTCGGCACCGTCGCCCATGTGGGTCCGATGACCCGCACGGTGGAGGATTCCGCCCTCATGCTCACCGTGATCGCGGAAACCGACGCGCGCGACTGGCATGCGCTGCCCTACGACGGGGTCGACTACACCCAGGGCCTGGCCGACGGCATCAAGGGGCTCAAG
>JBPCWF010000675.1:0-2574 GCA_051009775.1 Hyphomicrobiales bacterium
CTCCTACCCGCCGACCTGGATGGACTGGCCGATGATCTGGAAGGACCATCCGGACGTGCTGGAACCGGGCATGGTGTTCTTCCTGCACATGATCCTGCTCGACGGCGACAGCGGCCTCACCGTGTCGCTCGGCGAAACCTCGATCGTCACCGAGGGCGCCCCGGAACGTGTCAACCACGCGCCGCGCGAACTGGTGGTGAACTGAGAATGAGTTTGAGTTGTTTACAGAGAGACGTGCTCCGGATTTAATCCGGGGCCCAAGGGGAGAATGGCACCGCTTTGTCGTGTCACCCTGGGTCCCGGCGCAGAGGCCGGGACACGCGTCCTTGGTTCAAACGAAACTGTCAGATCGAAGCACAGTTCCTGCCCAAGACAGAGCGACCCCATGTCCGACCATGATATTCACTACCCGCCGGAATTCATCGCCAAGCTGGAGATGCTGTGGGGCGACGGCTTTCTGTCACCGGGCGGGCCTGCGGAGGTGGCGGAGATCCTGACCGGCCTCGATCTCTCCGGACAACATGTGCTCGACATCGGCTGCGGTGTCGGCGGCATCGATGTGCTGCTGGCTGAGACTTACGGCGCAGAGACCGTGGTCGGCATCGATGTCGAGGACCCGGTTCTGGACCGGGCGCGCGAGCGGGTCGCCGAGCGCGGACTGCAGGACAGGATCACGTTCCAGCGGGTCGAGCCCGGTCCCCTGCCCTTCGAAGAGGCAAGTTTCGATGCGGTGTTCACCAAGGACGCCATGATCCATATCCCCGACAAGCAGGCGCTCTATGCCGATGTGCTCAGGATTCTCAGGCCCGGCGGCCTGTTCGTCGGGAGCGACTGGCTCAAGGGTTTCAGCCGGCCCTATTCCGACACCATGAAGGCCTGGATCAAGGGGGTAGGGCTGCAGTTCGAGATGGCGTCCGTCGAGGAGACCCACCAGGCGTTGGAAGCCGCCGGTTTCGTCGGTGTCGAGGTCAGAAGCCGCAACGACTGGTACCGGGAAGAAGGCCGCAACGAGCTCAGGCGCATCGGCGGCGAGCTCAGGGAAAGCGCCATCGACCTGCTCGGCGCCGACGGCCACGAGAACTGGGTGACGACGCGCGAGAACATGATCAAGGTGCTCGACGCGGGCGAATTCTGCCCGTCCCATATCCGCGCGCGGCGGGCGGGTTGAGATTGCCGGATCACGTCCGGCAATGACGGCAGTGAGGGGAAGCGCAGGTCGTTCCATTGTCATACCCGTGCTTGACACGGGCATCTCCATGTGGTGCATGCCGCATCAACTACACTTAATGATTGCACAACAGAATTACCGATATTATGGACAACAAATCACATCGGCGGGAAACCGCCGACACATTGAGAGGCGCAACCCACCTGATCGTTGTCGATCTCGAGGCGACCTGCAGCGATGACGGGTCGGTGCCGCGCGACCAGATGGAAACGATCGAGATCGGCGCGGTGCTGGTGGACGTTGACGGCCTCGCCGCAGCTGACACGTTCCAGTGCTTCGTGGAACCGGTCCGGCATCCGATACTCACCCGCTTCTGCACGGAGTTGACCGGCATCACCCAGGACATGGTCGCCGGTGCCCCGCCGTTTGCCGAGGCCGTGAAGAGTTTCAAGGGCTGGATGGACCTGGGTGAGCGTCATGCGGTGTTCGGGTCCTGGGGCGACTATGACCGCAAGCAACTCACGCAGGACAGCCGGTTCCATGGGCTGGCCTATCCGATGCCGCGGCATGTCAATCTGAAACAGATGTTCTCCGACCGCCAGGATCTTCGCAAACGCCAGGGCATGGCGGGCGCGTTGAGACTGTGCGGCCTCCCACTCGAGGGCGATCACCACCGCGCGCTCGACGACGCCCGCAACATCGCAAAGCTGTTGCCGTGGATCCTGGGGGACGCGCGGATTTAGGGGCAGCGCCGCCGAAGCCGGGGCAGCGCTCGGTCCATCTCGGCACTCACGCGGCGAGTTTTTCGGAGGAAAACCAGATGTGCTCGAACGCGGCAATGCTGGTGTCGTCCGGAGCTTGTTCGGCGCAGACACGAACCGACCGAATGTTCCGCGCGGCTTCGTCGTCGAGATTAGGATGATCGGAAAAACTGTCCGATGCGCCCACGCATTGGATGAAGCTGCTCTGCATCAACGGCTCGAACGCGAACCCCGAACCCCGCGATGTAATGAGTGCCGTGATGCCGACGTCCCGTGACGGTTGCCACGGGAAAATCATGCGCCCGCCGGGGCGCAGTGCCTTCAGCCAAGGCAGCGGCGGTTCGGTCACACTGGCATTGACGTATATGATATCGGCCTGAGGCAGGTTCTGGGACGATGCATCCGCGCGGTGCACGGTCACGTTTTCGAAGGGTATGAGATTTCGCGCGGCCTGCTCTGCCAGATCCTTGCGAATCTCGAAGGCGTCGACCCGGCCGTGCGGCAACACGAGCAGCGAAAGGATGGCTGAGTAGTAGCCGGTGCCCGATCCCACATGAACGACGCTCTCGCCCCGTTCGGGCATGACCGCGTCCGACCAATGCGCGTGCAATCCCGGCGATCCGGTGTTGAGGCCGACATCGGCGT
>JBPCWF010000676.1:0-2926 GCA_051009775.1 Hyphomicrobiales bacterium
TCAAGCTATCTCGACCGTCTTGAACGGGGCCTCGGCGCAAAGGGCGGAGATGCGGAGATCCTCATCGTTCAGTCCAATGGCGGCATCATGACGCTGGAGACCGCCAAAAAGCTGCCGGCGCGCACCGCACTGTCGGGCCCCGCCGCCGGCGTCATCGCGGCGGGCCATATAGCCCGGGCCGCCGGCTTCCCCAATGTCATCACCTGCGACATGGGCGGCACCTCGTTCGATGTGTCGCTCATCTCGGAAGGTGAAAGCGCGCTTTCGGCCCAGACCCAGATCGATTTCGGCATGGTGATCCGCACGCCGATGATCGAGATCACCACCATTGGGGCGGGCGGCGGCTCGATCGCCCGGGTCGACCGGGGCGGCCTGCTCGATGTCGGGCCGGACAGCGCGGGCTCCGATCCGGGACCGGTCTGCTACGGGTTCGGCAATGACCGGCCGACCGTGACGGACGCCAATCTGGTGCTTGGCCGCATCAACCCGGCCCGGCCGATCGGCGGCAAGCTCAAGCGTCTCGACGTGGAGGCCGCGCAAACGGCCATTGCACGGGCCATCGGCGACCCGCTCGATCTCGACGTCATCGAGGCGGCCGAGGCGGTCATCAGGGTTGCCAATGCCAGGATGGCGGGGGCGATCCGTCTGGTCTCGATCGAGCGCGGCCACGATCCCAAGGACTTTGCCGTCATGCCGTTCGGCGGCGGCGGGGCGCTTCATGCCGGCGCGCTGATGTCGGAAATCGGCCTCGCGGCGGCGATTGTGCCGCGTTACCCGGGCGTTACCTCGGCACTCGGCTGCGTCACCGCGGACATGCGCCATGACGTGGTGCAAACCGTCAACCTGCTGCTTGACGATCTGGACGCGGCCGCGCTCGGAGCGGACATGGTCCGCATCGCCACCGATGCCGAAGCCGTGCTTGTGCAGGGCCGGGCGCGGTTCGACCGGGTCGAACACCTCTACGAGCTCGACATGCTCTATGTCGGGCAGACCCACACCGTGGCGGTTCCCGTCGAGGTGATGAATGGTGGCCTGACAAGCGATGAAATACGGATCGCGTTCGAGACCGCCTACAAGTCTGCCTACGGGCGGCTGCTCGAGAGCATCCCGGCAAGGGTCATCAACCTGCGGGTGGCGGCGGTCGGCCGCAGACCGAAATTCGATCTGACCTGCCTCGCACCGGACGATCCCACGAAGTCTCCGGACGCCTGCACGACGGGTTCGCGCCGGGTGTGGTCGCAGGGCGACTGGCACGATGCCGCCGTCTATGAGCGGCTCGACCTGCCGTGCGGCGCGGAGATTGCGGGCCCGGCGCTCCTGGAACAACCGGACACCACCATCTACATCGATCCGGGGCTGGCCGGCCGGGTCGATGCCTATGGCAATCTGATCATCGTGCGCGCGACGGAACGGACATGAACGATCACACCATTGACGCCGCACGGACGGCCCTCGTGATCGTCGACCTGCAGAATGATTTCCTTCACCCCGACGGCGCCTACGGGCGGGCCGGCCAGTCCGTCGAGGCGATCGCCGTCTTGCCCGCACGGGTCAGGCCGCTCGCCGATGCGGTGCGGGCGGCCGGTGGCTGGATTGTTTCGACCCAGTTCACCCTGGTGCCCGGAAAAGGCGGCGATCCGTTCATCTCGGAACACTTGAAAACGCTCAGGCCGTTTCTGGCCAAGGGCGACTTTCTGCCCGGCGCCTGGGGCCATCAGCTGGTGGACGAGCTTCAGCCGGCCGACCTGACGGTCGAAAAGGTCGCCTATTCGGCGTTCTACCAGACCCGGCTCGAATGGGTTCTGAACCGCGCGGGCGTGAACACGCTCGTGGTCTGCGGCATCGTCACCAATGGCGGCGTGGCGTCGACCGTGCGCGATGCCCATGTACGCGACTTTCACACCATGGTCGTGAAGGATTGCTGCGCAGCCTTTTCAAGCGATGCCCATGACAATGCGATCCGCGACCTGGCGACGGTTTCCCACATCACCGACCAAGCCGGTGCGATCGCCTCATTCGATCCGTCATGAGCGAAGTTCTGCCCGCGACGGGCGTGCGTTTCGATACCGATGTCCAGGTGCTGATAATCGGCGCGGGGGCCTGCGGGCTGACGGCGGCTCTGGCGGCGCGGGACCGGGGTTCGGACGTCCTGGTGCTTGAACGAGACGCCACGCCGTCCGGTTCCACGGCTCTGTCCTCGGGCTTCGTTCCGGCGGCGCCGACCAGGTTTCAGCGCGGTCTGGGGATCGAGGACTCGGTCGAGCTCTTTCTCAGTGACATCGTGCACAAGACCAAGGGCGGCGGCGATGCGGAGCTGGCGCGCACCGTGGTCACGGCGTCCGCCGGGACGCTTGAATGGTTTGAGGACGGTCACGGGCTCGAATGGCTGGTGCTCGATGACTTCCTCTACCCGGGTCACAGGCGCCACCGGATGCATGCGGTGCCGGAGAAGACCGGCGCCGCGCTGATGGCACGGCTTGTGGCGGCGGGCGAACGGGCCGATGTGCCGATTGCTACCGACACCCATGTCAACGCTCTCTATGTCCGGGACGATGCGGTGTGCGGCGCCCGCGTGGTCCGTCCCGGTGGCGATGAGGAAACCATCTCCTGCCGGTCCGTGATCCTCGCCTGCAACGGCTATGGCGGCAACCGGGCCCTGATCCGGCAATATGTTTCCGATATGGACGAGGCGCTCTATTTCGGCCATGCCGGCAACCGGGGCGATGCGCTGCTCTGGGGCCAGCGGTTGGGCGCCGCGACACGGCATCTCAGCGGCTATCAGGGCCACGGTTCGGTGGCCACGCCACATGGCATCCTGGTCACTTGGGCGCTGATGATGGAGGGTGGCATTCAGGTCAACGCCAAGGGCGTGCGGTTCTCCAACGAGCATGAGGGCTATTCGGAACAGGCCGTCCAGGTCCTGAGG
>JBPCWF010000677.1:0-2604 GCA_051009775.1 Hyphomicrobiales bacterium
CGCTCTCGCCGTCGAGCGCGTTGACGCGGGTGAGCGGCGCCAGGTCCTTGGTGCGCGGCTGGATCGAAACGCCACCATGTTCCACGCTGACCCTGATCCGCGTGCTCGCCGGCTCTGAGTCTTCGAACCGGGCCAGGCTAATGGAACCGTCCGCCAGGGCGAACGCGACGGCGCCGCCGCCGGCATCCAGCACGATATCGGAAACCGCGGCGTCCATCTGCCAGGACCGCGCCAGCAGGCCGAAGAGGGTCAGGTCCTCCGTCGTCTTCATGTTCATTCCCGTCTCCTCCCTCGTGTTCGGGGCCGGTCAGGTCTTCGCCAGCTCCCGGTCCAACTCGTTCAACCGTCCGGTCAGCTCGTCCAGCTGCCGGTCGCAGTCCTCGACCCGGTCGGCGATGCGGCTCAGGCGGTTTTCAAGCTCCGTGCGTTGCGCCACCCTGGCGGCGGTTTCGCCATTGCGCTCGATATCTTCCGCGCAAGCCAGGAGCTCGAACTCGATCCCGCCCCGCGTCTGACTGTGCAGCAGTTGCCGCGCGTTGAGCGCGGTCAGCTCTTCCACCAGCGCAATGCGCTTTGCGATCAGGCCGGCACTGGTTTCCGCCGTCATGGCCCCTCACCCCTCCTTGTCGAGGTCGACCCTCAAGTCCCGAGCCTCCTTCACCGCCTGCAATATCTGCTGCAGTCCGCCGACATCGGACACGAAGTGGGTTTCCGCCTTGTCGATATAGGACTGGAGCGTGTTCCACACATCGATGCGCAACAGTTGGTGCGGGTCCCCGCTCAGCTTCTCGAACTCGGTCAGCCGGAACTGGTGGTGCAGTCCGATGCCGCTCACCACGAACTCCGCAAGCTCGCTGCCGTGTGTTTCGATGAAGGGCAGCAACAAAGGGTGGTCGCCGAACGTGATGCCGCGCGCGGCCAGCTCGTCACGTACGAAGTCCTGGAAATGCTGCTGCAGAAGATGCCGGCTCTCGCCCAGGAACTTGACGACGAAGACGACGTCCCGGTCGGCGCGCTCCATGATGTCGGCCGCCGGCCCGTTCGGCCGGGCGTGAAGCGAGGGCGGCAGATCGCGCGGGGGCCGGTCGTCAGGCATTGGGCCTGATCCCGGCGCCGTTCAGGGTGACCTCCCAGACCAGCGCCTCACCTTCACCATCGACGAAGTTGTCGGCGGCCTCGCCAAGATCAGTCGCGCTGTGCGCTTCCATGGCCCGGCGCACCAGATCGGCAAGCTGCCAGGCCGTGTCGATGCCCGGGCTCTTGCCGCCGAAGAACTTGCTGGAGCTGACCTCAAGCTCGAGATCGCCGTGCCAGATGATGGTCACGGCACCGACCGGATCGCCGGCATGGTGGACGAGAAGAGACATCGTCTCGACCTCCCCCGGCGCCGCGGGAGAGCGGTCGGTCATCTCGATGGCGTAGCTCGTAGCCGTCATGGCGCCTTCCCGTCCGGCGCAGAATTGGGCGCGCCGAACCGCTCCCGTCACAGATCTTTTTGCTTTATACTATTCTGATCAAACGAACTACAGGTCGTCAACAAATAATCGTGTCGAAATACGGTGAAATTAAGTCTGTTCTATTCTGCGACAATTGTCTCAATATTAGTGTACGAAAATCGAACACTGACACAGAATGCCTGCAAACGGCAAAGGTTAACCGTTTGATTTGACGACATTTTCAAAACTGGCACGGAGTTTGCTTGTCATTAACGTTACCACGACGGCCAAAGACATAACTATAAAACCGGCTCTCCGGTCGCGCGGAAGGAAGAGCCGAGAAAAGAACGAAGGGAGGAAAGCTGAGTGGGAGTCGGGATCGACGCAGGGAGGATGACCGCGAACGGCAGGAACACGGGCAACCGTGAGCTGCTGGAGCGCGCGCTTTTTGCCGACATACCGGTCCAATGGCGTTTTCCGGGACCTTTGCCATCCATACCCGATCCGTCCGGCCTCTAGATCGAGAGGCGCGCGTCCGCTCAGGCGGTCCCGCGCGCAACCGGACCAATCGCGGACTAACAGTGCCCAACCGGGGTCTCCCCGGCCGGGTTTACGGAACGACAATTCGTAAAGGAAGAACCAATGGCAGAAGGTTTGACACTCAACAAGATCACCTCACAGAAGGGGATCCCGGTCAGCGAAGCGGCAAAGAAGATTGCCGATCTGGGGTGGAATCCATCCTACGTGCAAGAAGCGATGACCTTCCCGACCGACTACAAGATCACCAAGGCGCCGAAGGATCCGATGCGGCAGGTGCTGCGGTCCTACTTCCCGATGCAGGAAGAAAAGGACAACCGGGTCTATGGCGCCCTGGACGCCGCGCTCCGCGGCGACATGTTCCGCAATGTCGAGCCGCGCTGGGTCGAGTGGATGAAGCTGTTCCTGGCGATCATCCCCTTCCCCGAGATTTCGGCGGCACGGTCCATGGCCATGGTCGCGCGCCTGGCGCCGGGCGAGGACCTGAGAACCGGGTTCACCATGCAGATGGTCGACGAGTTCCGTCACTCGACGATCCAGATGAACCTCAAGAAGTGGTACATGGAGAACTATATCGATCCGGCCGGTTTCGACATCACCGAGGCCGCGTTCGGCAAGTGCTACGCCACCA
>JBPCWF010000678.1:0-5477 GCA_051009775.1 Hyphomicrobiales bacterium
ATGCTATAGAGCATATCTCCCGAAAGTGGGCACCGGTTTCGGGAGATATGCTTTAACAAAGAGCTAGGGCGGTGACGCGAATCAGAATGATCGCGACACGTTCTAGGCCCAGCCCATAACCTTGGCCAGGGTGCCGATCGAGGGTATCGACAGTACGGCCGCACCCAGGAGCCAGATGCCCATCGAAATGAAGTTCGATTGCCGTGCGCCGGTGACGCGTTCGTAGAGGGCGGCAGGAACGCCGGCGATCATCAGGGTCATGCTCGATATCAGGAGCGAGGAGATATAGAACACGACCTCCGGTATCACTGGCACAAACAGCGTCGGGTACCAGATCGGGCTGAGCTCGCTCATCAGCAGATGGGCCGGTGAATGCATGCCGTTGAGAATGCTGACCAGAACCACCGGAATGGCGAAGTTGAACGCCGGGGAATCCTCTTCCTCCGGGGGCTCGTTTTCCTTGCTCATGACCCACCTTCCAGCACCGGCGCCAGCCCGACCCGCAGCATGAACCAGAAGAACACGATGCGCACGATCAGGAGCCAGATGATCGCGAACAACAGCATGATCTTGTCCGGCACGATCATCGGCGTGATGTAGCCCACCACATTGGCGACCGGCTGGGTCAGGTTGACGAAGGCGCGCCAGATGTAATTGTCCCAATCGTCGGGCACGAACAGACCGAGCACGAAACGCCCGGCGAGCGTGTACATGAGCGCCGCCAGCACGAAGTTCGGGATGTGAAAGTACCAGTATTCGAGTAGCGCCACGGCCTTATACCAATGATCGTTGATATGGGTCCCGCCTGATTGGCTCAAAACACTCAGGTGTTGCCCGACAACACCGCACAGATCAAGCTTTTGCTCGGAAATGGTGCTTGGGCAACTGTGCAAAAAAGGCAGGGCCCTGAGGCCCTGCCCTGATGTCGTTTTGCGTATGGTGCGGTTACAGGCTTTAGGAAGCCGTCGCACCCTCGCCGGAATGCTGGACGACGCCGCCCTTCGGCGTGCGCACTTCGTCGACCATGGCTTGCAGCTCGGCGGACGGTTCGGGCGTCATCTTGGAGACGACGATCATCACGATGAAACCGATCGGGATGCCGAACAGGCCGGCCGAGATGTTTCGCAGGCCGAACCACAGTTCGTTACCGAACCCGAGCGGCGGAGCCGCCGTCCAGATAAGGTAGAACAGGGTTGCGCCAAAGCCCGCAATCATGCCGGCGACAGCGCCCTGTGGGTTACACCGCTTCCACCAGATGCCCAGCACAAGAGCCGGGAAGTTGCCGGCCGCGGCAAGCGAGAACGCCCAGGCCACCAGCTTCAGAATGTCCGGCGGTGCGAAGGTCGCGGTGAACGCACCGGCGATCGCGATACCGAACAGAATGATGCGTGCAACGATCAGACGGCGTGACGTCGGCGCGTGGCGGTCGATCATCCTGTAGTAGATGTCGTGGCTCAGCGCGTTGGCCATCGCCAGCAGCAGACCGTCGGCCGTCGACATGGCAGCAGCCAGTCCGCCGGCACCGACCAGGCCGGTGATGACGAACGGCAGGCCGGCGATTTCCGGCGTTGCCACGACCACCACGTCCTTGGCGATCTTGAAGTCCTGGAACCGGACGATTTCCGTTCCCGCCTGGCTGCAGGCCGCCTTGATGGCGTCAAGCGAAGCCGCCGCAACGCCGCAGACATGCACCTTGGCGTTGGCGCCCCAGACATAGATCCAGGCCGGCAGGTCCTCCAGGCCCTTGCCGATGACGTTCTGGTAGATCTCCAGCTTGGCGAACGCCGCATAGGCCGGCGCCGTGAAGTACAAGATGAAGATGAACAGAAGCGACCAGCCCACCGACTTGCGCGCGGCACGCACGGACGGCGTGGTGAAGTAGCGCATCAGAACGTGCGGCAGGGATGCCGTACCGATCATGAGGCACAGAATCAGCGCGAAGTAGTTGAACGGATTATAGCTGGTATAGGGCGTCACATGCGCTTTCGCGCCGGCCAGAGCCTCCTTGGACTGCTCAAGCGCCGTGATCTGCTGCAGCGCCTCGCCATACATCAGCTGCGGGATCGGAACGCCGGTGACCTTGTAGGACATGATCACGACCGGGATCAGATAGGCGATGATCAGCACGATGTACTGCGCCACCTGGGTCCAGGTCACAGCGCGCATGCCGCCAAGCATGGAGCAGAGCAGAATGCCGCCGAGACCGACGAACACGCCGTAGTCATAAGGGATTCCAAGGAACCGCTCGGCGATCAGGCCGGTGCCGCGGATCTGTGCCACCACATAGGTGAACGAGGCCGCAAGCAGAACCACGATGCCGAGGAACCGCGCCAGGTTGCCGCCGAATCGGGCGGCCAGGAAGTCGGGCACGGTATAGGCGCCGAACTTGCGCAGGTAGGGTGCGACCAGCACCGCCACCAGCACATAGCCGCCGGTCCAGCCGAGCACGAAGGCAAGGCCGTCATAGCCCAGGAGATAGAGCGATCCGGCCATCGCCAGGAACGAAGCGCCCGACATCCAGTCGGCCGCGGTCGCCATGCCGTTGTAGAACGCGGGCACGGACCGTCCTGCGACGTAGTATTCCGAGACCTGCATGGTGCGCGACAGGATGCCGATGCCGGCATAGACCAGCAGCGTCAGCCCGACGAACATGAAGCCGATGGTGCGCTCGGGTACGCCGACCTGCTCGAGAATCCCGAGCAGAATGACGAATCCGAGGAAACCGCCGGTATAGATGGCGTAGATCTTGCCGAGATTGGCAAGAAATCCGCCGCCTTGCGTTTCAGTAGCCATTGTCGCTCCCCCTACTCTTCAGCCACGCCGCATTCGCGGTCGATCTGATCCTGCTTCGAAGAGAACCAGAAGATCAGAATCACGAAGGCGATCAAGGCACCCTGCGAGGCCATCCAGAAGCCGAGCGGGAAGCCGATGATGGTGATGCTGTTCAGTTGATGTACGAAAAAGTGAATGATGAAAGAGAAAAAGAACCAAACGGCCATGCATACCCACATGAGCCCTTTGGTCCGCTCCCAGTATCCACTGTTGTCAGAGCTTGCCATGAATTTGTCCTTCCCCATAACGGACGGCGCAGATCCAAACCAATACCCCCACGCCGACCTGATTCAGCCCCGGAGCGTGCAGTGACCTGCAGTACACCCGCCCCGCGGCTCGCTCCCGAATCGCGTGATTTCACACACATCTCGGGAAGGTAGCGTGAATCTAGCATCGGGGTTGAAGGACGGTAATTCGACTTTGGACTCATTGTTGACAACGCCGCTTTCAAAACCGGCGCAATCTGTGCAAAAGCTTGTATGTCATCGCTCGTTTGCCGAATATGGCGCGCGGAGCGCGCCAGTTTCCGTACTTATCGGACGATCAGACCGTCCCACCGCAGGGCTCTCCGGACATGGATTTCCTCGACAAACTCACGTCATGGTTCAAGACGGAACCCATTGAAACGCTTGACGCGCTCGAGGGTTTTCTGGATTCGCGGTCCGCGTTCCTTGCCCAGAAATGCATCTACGAATACAGCCGCGCCCGCGCCGGCATCAACTTTCAGAAGCTGTTCAAGGAGCAGGAATTCCAGGACGCGATCCTGCGCTCGACCTGGGCCAGCTATCCGATCGCCTGCGCCTTTGTCTGCGAAATGGTGGAAGGTCAGTTGAGAGCGTTTGCGCAGCAGGACACCGAGGCGTTGGCACGCGGGCTCGGCGCCCTGGCGACCGCCGCCTTCGACCGCCATCCCCTGCCCCGCGGTGCCCCGCCGACCTTCTGGAACGAGGCGATCGAGAGTGTCGAAAGGCATCTGGCCCGGGCGCAGCTGCACGCACCGAAACCGATCAAGGACATCCCGCTGGAGCGGGTCAACGAGATCTACGAAAACCTGCCGATCCATCCCAACCTGACCGGTCACGACTACGAGCTCATCCAGAACAACATCCGGACCAATTTCGTTCAAGTCTTTGTCGAGTTCGCCAAATCGGCCGACCGGGAGACGCTCACCGCGGAGCTTGTCCGGACCGCGGAGGGCCTCGCCCGATGACCCTGCCCAGCGATCACATTTCGTCGGCCACACCGCTCGTGTCCCTGTCGGCGGTGGTGCTCGACACGGAAACCACCGGCCTCGACACCAAGCGCGCGCGCATCATTCAGATCGGCGCCGTGCGCCTCGACAAGGGCAAGATCAAGACGGACGCCAACTATGACCGGCTGATCGATCCTGGCGAGCCTATTTCGAGCGCATCGACCGAGATCCATCATATCGCCGATGAACATGTCCGCGGCGCACCGGATTTCCCCACCGTGATCGGAGACTTCCACACTTGGTGCGGCGGCGCGGTCATACTCGGCTACTCGATCGGTTTCGACCTCGCGATGTTCAAGGCGGAACACGACCGTGCCGGCCTGCAATGGCGGCCGCCGCGCTGCCTCGACGTCAGGCATCTGGTTCAGGTCCTGGCGCCGCCGCTGCCGGACGAGGCGCTGGACACGGCCGCGGGCTGGCTGGGGCTGGACGTGACGGATCGTCACCAGGCCGTGGCCGACGCCGTGCTCACCGCGGAGGTCTTTCTCCACCTTGTCCCCAAGCTGCGCGAGAAGGGCATCCTGACGCTGGCCGAAGCCGAAAACGCCTGCCGCCGCCTGACCAACCAGATGACGAACGAAGCGCAGGCGGGTTGGCACGATGTCGTGCGTACAGGCCAGATCGCACCGGAGTCCGTGACCGCGCTGGCGCGCATCGACAGCTATCCCTACCGCCATCAGGTGGGCGATATCATGCACAGCCCGGCCTTCACAATCTCAGCGGACCTGTCGATTCGGCGTGTCCTGGGGATCATGATGCGCGAGCAGATCAGCTCGGTGTTCGTGGAGCCGTCCGAGGCCGGCGGACCGCTCGGCATCATCACCGAGCGCGACGTCCTGCGCGCGATCGATACCGACCCCGACGGCGCGCTCGACCGGCCGGCCGACAAACTCGCGGTCAGACCCCTCAAGACGGTCCGGCAGGACGAGTATGTCTACCGTGCCGTCGGACGCATGAGCACCGAGCGTTTGCGGCACCTTGGCGTGTCGGACGACCAGGGCAAAGTGGTCGGCGCGATCAGCGCCCGCGACCTGTTGCGCCAGCGCGCCGGCGACGCGATGTCGCTCGGCGATGAGATCGAGCAGGCCCGCTCACCGGGAGAACTCGGCGCGATCTGGACCAAGCTCACCATGGTCGCGCAGGGACTGACCTACGAGGAAGTCGATCCGCGCGACATCGCCGCGATCGTCTCAAACGAACTGCGGGCGCTGACCCGGCAGGCCTGCGTCATAGCCGAGAAAGACATGGCGAAGGCCGGCAAGGGCACACCGCCGGTGCCCTATGCCATGATGGTGCTGGGGTCGGGCGGACGCGGCGAAAGCCTGCTCGCCATGGACCAGGACAATGCCATCGTCTTCGAAACCGGCGAACCCGGCGGGCCCGAAGATCAATG
>JBPCWF010000679.1:0-3731 GCA_051009775.1 Hyphomicrobiales bacterium
CTGAACGGCGCCAGGAGGAAGCCGAGGGCGGATCCCACGCCCGCGCCCGGCGGTACCAGGAACCTGTCGATGCCGAGCTTGTCACACAGGCGCGCCGCGTGAATCGGCGCCGCGCCGCCAAAGGCGATCATGGCGTAGTTGCCCATGTCCTTGCCGTTTTCGACCGCATGGACGCGGGCGGCGTTGGCCATGTTCTCGTCGACCACCTCGCACAGGCCATAGGCGGCCTGGGTCTCGTCCATGCCGAGCGGCGCGCCAAGATCGCGCGTCATTGCGCCCTTGGCGTCATCGGTAACGAGGGTGATGCTGCCGCCGGCGAAATTATGCGGGTCGAGCCGGCCCAGAACCAGGTCGGCATCACTCACGGTGGGGCGTTCGCCGCCGTGGCCGTAACAGGCGGGGCCGGGCTCGGAGCCGGCACTTTCGGGACCCACCCGGATCTGGCTCATGGCGTCGACGCTTGCAATCGAGCCGCCGCCGGCACCTATCTCGACCATGTCGATCACCGGTATCGAGATCGGCATGCCCGAGCCTTTCTTGAACCGGTAGGTGCGCGCGACCTCGAAGGTCTTCGCAGTTTCCGGCCGCATGTCGTCGATCAGGCAGATCTTGGCGGTGGTGCCGCCCATGTCGAAGGACAGCACCCGGTCGAGGCCATAGCGGGCGGCGATATGGGTGGCGAAGATGGCGCCGCCCGCGGGGCCCGATTCGATCAGGCGGACCGGAAACGAGACGGCCGTGTCGACATCGATGATGCCGCCGCCGGAATGGATGATGTGGACCGGGCATTGGGCGCCGGCATCGTGCAGCCGTTCGACCAGCCGGTTCAGGTAGGACGCCATCAGGGGTTTCACATAGGCATTGGCGCAGACCGTGTTGAAGCGCTCGAACTCGCGGATCTGCGGCGAGACTTCGCACGAGATCGACACCGACATGTCGAGCGCCCTCTCGGCGAAGACCTGCTGGACGAGATGCTCGTGAGCGCCGTTGGCATAGGCGTGAATGAGACCGACCGCCACACTCTCGTAACCCCTGGCAAGGATGCGATCGACCAGATCTTCAACGGCCCGGCGGTCGAGCGCGCGCAGCACATTGCCGTGGGCATCGATCCGTTCGGGCAGCGTGTAGCGGTGGCGGCGTTCGATCAGCGGCGGCGGCAGGGTGAGCGCCAGATCGTACTGCTCGAACCGGTTCTCCGTGCGCATCTCGATGACGTCGCGGAAGCCCTCTGTCGTGATGAACGCGGTTCTGGCGCCGCGGCGCTCGATCAGGGCATTGGTTGCAAGCGTGGTGCCGTGGATGATGGCGGAGATGTCGGCAAAGGCGATGCCGGCCTCGCCGACGGCGCTCCTGAGACCGTCGAGGATCGCCTGTTCGGGGTTGGCCTGATTGGTCAGTACCTTGGCGGTGTGGATGCGGCCATGGGCGTCGAGGGCAACATCCGTGAACGTGCCGCCGATGTCGACTCCTGCCTTGATTGCCGTGCCGTCCCCATTCGCCATGAAACGCTCCGTTTAGCTGCCCGTCGGCAATTGACCCTCGACAAGTTCCGCCCAGTAGCTCGCCCCGATCGGGAGCACTTCGTCGTTGAAATCGTAATAAGGGCTGTGCAACCCCGCGCGCTCCTCGCCGGCGCCGAGCCAGATATAGGAGCCGGGCTTTTCCTGCAACATATATGCGAAATCCTCCGCGCCCATGCACGGCTTGATGTCCCCGCGCACATTGTCCGTGCCGACCACCCGGCCAGCGGCGGCGGCGGCATGGCCGGTTTCGTGCTCATGGTTGATGGTCGCGGGATAGGAGTGGTGGAACTTCATCTCCGCCGTGGTGCCATGGGCGGAGCAAACGCCTTCGACCACGCGCCTGATCATCGGCTCGATGCGTTCGCGCAGGTCCGGGTCGAAGCTGCGGGCCGTGCCGCGCATCTCGACCGTCTCGGGAATGATGTTGAAGGTCTGGCCGCCCTGGAACTGGGTGACGCTGATGACCAGCGCCTCGAGCGGATCGGTGTTGCGGCTCGTGATCGACTGGAGCGCGATAACGCATTGCGCGGCCGCGGCCACGGGATCTGTCGCCTGATGCGGCAGGGCAGCATGGCCGCCCTGGCCGACGATCCTGATCTCGAAGACGTCGCTTGCAGCCATCATGGCGCCCGATCGCGCAGCGACCGCGCCGACCGGCAGGCCGGGCCAGTTGTGCAGGCCGTAGACCGCATCCATGGGGAATTTCCTGAACAGACCCTCGCCGATCATGCGCTTGCCGCCGGCGCCGGCCTCTTCGGCCGGCTGGAAAATGAAATACACGGTGCCCGAGAAATCGCGGGTCGCGGCCAGATATTTCGCCGCGCCCAGCAGCATGGCGGTGTGGCCGTCATGGCCGCAGGCATGCATCTTGCCCTCGACCCTGGACCGGTAGGGCAGGTTGGTCTGCTCGGCGATATGGAGCGCGTCCATATCCGCGCGCAGGCCGATCGTGCCGCCAATGGCGTGTTTTCCCCTGAGCACGCCGACCACGCCGGTCTTGGCCATGCCCTTGTGCACCTCGACACCGAACGAGCCGAGCAACTTGGCAACCATGTCGGAGGTGCGCTCCTCCTCATATCCGGTTTCCGGATTGGCATGGATAGATTGGCGCCATTCGGTCATCTGGCCGTGAAATTCCGCTATGGACTGCTTGACTGGCATTCGGGGCCCCCGATATTCCGCAACTCACGGGGTTAAGTGGGGCGCAGATGCGCGCGGTTGTCAACGTTTGTGAAACGGCCATTTATGCCTCGATTACGCCGATTTGCTTGCTCAGGGTTACCCTAAAGTCTCAAAGCGGCTTGACGTGGCGGAAAACAGCGTTATGTCGTGGCCAGTATGTGCGTAAAATCGAGGACCAAGTAGGCGTGATCGACGGTGAACTCGAGCAGGGTATCGACCAGGCGACCCGTTGGTTGTGGGACAACCAGCATGAGGATGGCTATTGGGTCGGGCGGCTCCAGTCCAATTCCTGCATGGAGGCGGAATGGGTGCTGGCGCTCCATTTCATGGGGCTGAGCGACCATCCAGACTATGCCGAACTGCGTCAGGGCATGGTGCGTGCGCTCCTGAGCGAGCAGCGCGAGGACGGCGCGTGGCAGATCTATCACGATGCGCCGGCGGGCGACATCAATGCGACGGTCGAGAGCTACGCCGCACTGCGCGTGGCCGGGCTCAGCCCGGACGAGGACTGCCTGGTGCGCGCCCGGACCTGGATCGAGTCCAAGGGAGGATTGCGCAGGATACGGGTGTTCACGCGCTACTGGCTGGCGCTGATCGGTGTCTGGCCATGGGAGAAGACGCCCAACATCCCGGCCGAAGTGATCCGCTTCCCGACCTGGTTCCCGTTCAGTATCTACAATTTCGCCTCCTGGGCGCGCGCCACCTTGATGCCGATCGGTGTCCTCTCGGCACGGCGGCCGGTGGTGCCCCTGCCCGGCGGCGACCGGCTCGACGAACTTTTCCCGGGCGGGCGCGACGCGTTCGACTTTTCGCTGCCGAAGAAAGGCAAGGGGCCCATGTCCTGGGAACGTTTCTTCCTCGGCGCCGACCGGGCTCTGCACGGGCTGCAGAACGCCGGCATGGTGCCCGGGCGCGATGCCTCGGTTGCGCGCGGCGTCGAATGGATCATCAACCATCAGGACGCCGACGGCGTGTGGGGCGGCATTCAGCCGCCGTGGATCTACAGCCTGATGGCGCTGCACAGCG
>JBPCWF010000680.1:0-3640 GCA_051009775.1 Hyphomicrobiales bacterium
CGCACCTCCGGCGGCGCATCGAGCGGCGTCTGCATGACGAGCAGGACCTCGGTCATGCCGAACAGCTGGCCGGCCCGTCCCCCGGACAGACGCTGCTCGAGCGCGGCGGCGACCTCCGGCGGACAGACCGAGCCGGCAATGATCACGTCGCGGATCGAAGACAGGTCGACATCGTCGAGCAGGCCGGCCTTGATGGTGGCGGCGACATGCGCCGGCGCGCTGAAGATCACGCTCGGACGGCCGTTGACCAGGCGCTCCGCATAGGCCTCGGGCGTGAACAGCGGGATCAGCAGATTGGTCGCACCGGTGTAGAGGCAGAGATTGGCGCAGAGCAGGCCGAACACATGGGTGAAGGGCGGCGCCACCATGACGACGTCATCGGCGGTGAGCGCGATTTCCGGCGAATAGACCCGGGCATTCGACGCGAAGGTCTGATAGCTGCGCATGACCCCCTTAGGCGCCGCCGACGTGCCGGAGGTGAAGCACAGGCAGCAGAAGTCTTCAACCCCGGGCGGGTCCGCGATGGCCCGTTCCGCGCCGCCGTCGATCATGTCCTGCAGTGACAGCGTCCCGTCCACCGCCGCGCCGCCGGCAACGATCACATGCTCCAATGTGGGCACTCTGTCTTTCAACGCCAGCATTGTGGCCGGCGCATCGTGGTTTGGAAGGGGTTGCGTGCAGATCACGGCCCTGGCCTTGCCGTGATTTAGCAGCGGCTCCATCTCGCCGCCCCGGTAGGGCATGTGCATGGTCGACAACACGCCGCCCATCATGGTCACGCCCAGATAGGAGATCAGATAGTCCGGCACGTTCGGCATCTGGATGCCGACCACGTCGCCCTTGCTCAGGCCAAGACCGAGCAGCGCGTTGGCCAGCCGCAGCGAGGCGCGATAGAGCTCGCTGTAGGAGATTTCGGCGTCCGCCGTCCTCAACGCCGCCTTGTCCGGCGTTTTCTCCGCCCAGCCCCTGACATAGTCAGCGATGATATCGTCGTTCCAGTAGCCGGCGGCGGTGAACTTCTCGGCCGTCGCGCGGGAATGGCGCGGAGCGTTGGCGAACTCGGTCATTCTGCGTGCCTCCCCGGGGCGTTCACATGGATGGGCCTTCGCTTATATTATACTTAGAGTATATTAGTCCCCGGAAGAGGAGCAATAGGGCATCAGAAGCGGGAATGACCGGTTGAGCGAAACAACAACCAAACCTCGTGTCGGGCGGCCGAAAGGCACCGGCACCCAGCGCGTCTACCAGCAGATGCGCCAGGACATTCTTCAACTCGCCCTGCCGCCGGGCGCCGATATCAGCGAGGCCCGGCTCGAAGAGCAGTTCGGGGTCTCCCGCACGCCGGTGCGCGAGGCGCTGATCCGCCTCGCCTCCGAAGGCCTGATCACGCTTCTGCCGAACCAGGGCGCCCGGGTCTCTTCGATCGAGCTCAGCGACATCGCCCAGATGTTCGAGATGCTGGAGCTCACCCAGCGCGCGGTCAACCGCTGGTGCGCGGTCCGCCGCGACCCGGGCGACATCCCCGAGATGCGTCGCCTGAGCGACGCCTTCACCGCCGCCGCCACGGCCCAGGACCCGGTGCAGATGGGCGACCTCAACCGCAGCTTCCATGCGTTCATCGGGGCCTGCTGCGGCAACAGGTTCATTTCGGGCGTCTACGAGTCCCAGCTCATGGGCAGCCAGCGGCTCGCCCATCTGGCTTTCGCCGATGCGCCGCTGCAGGGCGAGGATCAGGCGGAATACTATGCCGAGCTCAACCGCCAGCATGCGGCAATGGTCGATGCCATCGAGCGCCAGGACGGGGCGGCGGCGGACAGACTCGCGGTCGACCATGTGGAGCTGTTCCGCTCGCGCGTGCAGCGCTATATCGACCGCTCGCTGGCCGGTGAGATCACCCTTTCCGACCCGTAAGGCTCTAGCTCTTCGCTTTCGCACCGTAGTGGCGGTCAAGATATTGCCGTGAGAACTTGCCGCTCCGGCGGTCCGTCTCAAGCGCGGATTTCGCCCGCGCGCCCGGGCGCCCGTTGCCGCCCGCGCCGGGCGTTTCGATGGCGATGCTCTCGCCCTCTCCGACATCGATGTCGGAGGGCTTGTCGGCCAGCCGGACCGGCCTAGCGCCGGGCACGGCATGCATAAAACGGCCCCGTCCGCCGGACTTGCCGCCGAACAGGCCCCAGGGCGGGTTGCGGAACCTTTCGCCCGCGCCGTTGAAGGTGGCCGTGTGGCCGACCGGCCCGATCACCCGGCGCAGGCCGAGCCCGCCTCGGAACCGGCCCGCACCGCCTGAGTCCTCTACCAGGGAATAGGATTCCACCAGCAGCGGATATTCCGTTTCGATCGCCTCGACCGGCAGGTTCGACGTGTTGGTGATGTGGACCTGGACGCCGTCCTTGCCGTCCTTGGCCGCCCGCCCGCCGAAGCCGCCGCCTAGGGTTTCCAGATAGACATACTGCTTGCCCGTCCTCGGATCGACACCGGAGAACACGGCTGTCGTGTTGGCGCCGTTCGCCGCCGCCACCGCCGCCTCGGGGCAGGCCTTGGCCAAGGCACCGATGGCGACATCGATGATCCGCTGGCTGGTGTTGGCGCGCGCGGCGACCGGCGCCGGAAACACCGCGTTCAACAGTGTGCCCTCGGGCGCGACGATGTCCGGCAGGTCGACGACGCCGTGATTGTTGGGCACGTCCGGATCGAGCAGAGCCTTGAGCGAGTAGCACACGGCGGCCTGGGTCGCGTTGAAGGTGACATTGATATTGCCGCGCACCTGGGGCGATGTTCCGGTGAAGTCGAACTTGATCCTGGATCCTTTGATCGTGACTTTGAGCTTGATCGGAATGTCGACCGTGCCGAGCCCGTCGTCGTCCATCACGTCTTCGAAGCTATAGTCGCCGTCCGGCAGGGCCTTGACCGCGGCCCGCATGCGTTTGGCGGTGCGGGCAACGATGTCGTCGAACACGGCAAGCAGGATGTCCGGCCCGTAGTGATCAGCCAGTTCCCTCGCCCGCCGGGCACCCAGGCGGCAGGCGGCGATTTGGGCGTAATAGTCGCCGCGGCGTTCCTCCGTGACCCGGACATTGAGCAAAAGGAGGTCGAGGATATCGCGCTGCAGCTCGCCTTTCCGGAACAGCCGGATCACCGGCACGCGCAGGCCTTCCTGATAGATCTCCGACATCCCGCCGGCCATGCTGCCGGGCACCATGCCGCCCATGTCGGCGTGATGCGCGATATTGCACATGAAGCCGATGACCTGCCCGTCATGGAAGATCGGTGTCGCCATATTGATGTCGGGCAGATGGGTGCCGCCGGCGACATGCGGGTCGTTGGCGACGAAGATGTCGTCCTCGTGGATATCGCCGCCGAACTTCTCGAGCAGATGCTGCATCAGCCCCATCATGGAGGCGAGGTGGATCGGCAGGCTGTCGGCGGCCTGTACGATGAGCCGGCCGGTCGGGTCGACGATCGCGGTGGAATGATCGCGCCGTTCCTTGATGTTGGTCGAATAGGCGCTCTTCATCAGAGCGACGAAGGACTCGTCCGCCGCCGACCGCAAGCCGTTGGCGATGATTTCAAGGGTAATGGGGTCGAGTGTTTTACTCATGACGCGACCTCGATCAAAAGGTTGCGGGCCGCATCGACACGC
>JBPCWF010000681.1:0-3216 GCA_051009775.1 Hyphomicrobiales bacterium
CCCTCTGGACCGCGCCGGGGCGGCCGTTGCGTGTCAGACCCTCGACCGTCTCCACGTCGCGGCCGGCGCAGCTTTGGGCGAGCGTGACGCAGGACAGCCGCGGCTCGCCGTCGACAAGGACCGTGCACGCACCGCACTCGCCGCCATCGCAGCCCATCTTGGTGCCGGTCAGGCCGACGATCTCGCGCAGGTAGTCGACGAGCAGCACGTTGCCCGCAACCGCATCGGCCCTGGCGCGGCCGTTGACTGTCAGTTCCAGAATTTCGGTCATGGTCCTGGGCTCCCAATCCTGCCCGTTATTCGGCCCGGGATCCGGCGCCTCGGGCGTTGGAGCCTGCCGCCCTCCCCGCCGGCGCAGCTTGAAACGCTGGATCTTGCCGGTCGGAGTGCGCGGAAGCTCGCCGATGAACTCTACCATACGAGGATACTTGTAGGGCGCGATCGATGCCTTGACGAAATCCTGAAGCTCCGCGGCCAACGCTCCGGGGTCCGAAACGCCGCCGTCGGGCACGACAAAGGCGGTCACGATCTGGCCGCGGTCCGGATCGGGCATGCCGACCACGGCGCAGTCCGCGACCCGGCCGTGCTTGAGCAGCGCCTGCTCCACTTCAAGGCCCGGGATGTTGTAGCCGGACGACACGATGAGATCGTCGGCGCGACCGACATAGCAGTAACGTCCGCTGTCATCCCGGTAGAACAGGTCGCCGGTGACGTTCCAGCCGTCCCGGACATAGTCGCGCTGGCGCTCCTCATTGGCGAGATAGCGGCACCCGACCGGACCGCGCACGGCAAGCCGTCCGGTCTCGCCGGGCGCCACGGGGGCGTCGTCATGGTCGATGAGCTTTGCCGTATAGCCCCGTACCGGACGACCGGCGGTGCCCGTGAAGCCTTCGGACGGCGGCGCCGCCATGAAATTGTGCAACATCTCCGTGGTGCCGATCTGGTCGACGATGACGAGGCCCGTGGCCTGCTTCCATTGGCTCAGAGTGTCGTTGGACAAATGCTCGCCCGCCGAATTGCACCGCTTCAGGCTGGACGTATCGTGGTCCTTCAGGACCGGCAGCATGCGCCGGTACATGGTCGGCGCGGTATAGAGGTCGGTGACTTCACGGCCCGCGATGGCATCGAGGAGCGCTTCAGGCGTCGGATTGGAGATCAGCACCGACGACGCCCCGAACCTGAAGGGGATCAAAGCCAGCGCGCCAAGCCCATAGGTGAAGGCGATGGGCGGGGTGCCGGAGAACACATGGTCCGGCCCGATGCGCCAGACGTCGCGCGGAAAGCAGTCGGTGATCGCCAGCGCGTCGCGATGGAAATGCACCGCGCCCTTCGGTTCGCCCGTTGTGCCCGACGTGAAGGCGACGAACAGTGGATCGTCGGCCGCGGTGTCGACCGCTTCGAAGCCGCCGGGCATGCGAGCGATGGCGCGGTCCAGATCCGCCTCACCATGGTTGCCGGCGCCATCGCCGGAAAAACACCAGACTCGTTCGAGCCAGTCGCTGTCGGCCGCGGCGAGGTGCATCTCACCGGCAACCGTCACATCGCAGAGCGCGAACCGCGCACGCACTTTCTCGACGATGGAACCGATCTCGCCGTGACGGAGAAGCGGCATGGTGGCGACACAGATGCCTCCCGCCTTGGCCACGGCGAACCAGCAGGCAACCAGCATCGGGGTGTTGGGCCCGCGCAGCAGCACCCGATTGCCCGGAACGAGACCGCACTGTTCGGTCAGGAAACGGGCGATCCGGTCGACCCGCTCGCTGAGCTCGGCATATGTCCAGACCCCCTCGCCGAAATGGAGGGCCGGCCTGCCGCCGAACCCCCGTGCAATGGCGCCGCCGATGAGCTCCTGCGCGCAGTTCAGCCTGTCGCCATAGGAAATGCCCTCAGGCATGTTCGAATAGTCGATGACGGGCCACAAGTCGCGCGGGGGCAGATTGTCTAGAACGAAGGTATCGATATGGGCCGTGCGGCCGTCACCCGGCGGGGGCACCACATCCGGGCGGCGCTTAACATCGATGGGTCGGCTGCCAGTCACATTGTTGGTCCAGCACCGTTGCTCAGTTTCCCCACCGAGGCGCGCCAATGGTAGACACCGGCCCTCCCGGTCGTCAATTGCTCGATCGGTGCGTGTGAGGACTATGCGTCGAGACTGGCGATCGCGCGTTCCAGCGCCGCGACACACGCTTCGGGCTCTTCGAGCTGAAGCAAATGGGTCGTGCCCGGCACGTTCTGGTAGTCCAGCCCGGCCGCTTCCGCCAGGGCGCGGCACACCAGCGCCGGGCCCTCGTGGATCGCGAGGTCCGGATCGGCGCCGATGATGGCGGTGGGAGCCGCAAAAGCTTCCACGACCCGGGGCCACACGGTCCCGTCCCGGTTGGTCTCGAAGATATGAGCTTCGAATTGGCGCGGACAGGCGAGATGCCACAGGCCTGTCTCCGGCTCGCGCCGCAGGGTCGAGCGGGCGAACAACTCGTGCGCGCCCTCGCGCCACCGGGAGAACTGCGGCCGCGATCTGATCAGCCCGGCGAATTCGTGCGGGCTGTGATACCACTCGGTCCGGCGGCGGGAACGCTGCACCATGTCCTGGAGATGCTGTTCCTGACGCACGATCAGGGGATGACCCTCGGGCGGATAAATCGGCGGATCGAACAGCACCAGGCGCGACCAGCCCGTACCGCCGTCCAGGACATACCGGACCGCGGCGACAGCGGAGAGGGAGTGGAACGCGCCCGTCACCGGCCGGGGCCCGAACCGTGCGGCAATGGCGTCGCGGATCTCGCCCATATCCAGGGTCATCCGTTCCCAGGTGTGGCCTTCAAGCCTGTGCAGCGGATTGCGCCCGTGGTTGCGCATATCAAACAGCACCAGGTCGTAGCGCTCGGCGAGAAGCTGCCAGAACGGCAGATAGGCGTCGATCGCAAGGCCGTTGCCGTGGCTGAGCGCGAGACGCGGACCCGCCGGATTGCCGTAGCGCCTGAGCAGGATCTGCGCCCCGTCGGACATGGACACGGCATGCTGCTCGGCGGGTTCGGGAACGGTCAGGACGGGCACGGGATGGCTCCGGAACGGTGGCGGGCTTGCGCGGGCGCGCGCGCCCTCCTATAGAGCACAATCGCAATCGATTGAACCGTTAGGGTCAATCAACCTCAAGGCGCCTTATGTCAGGACCTCTCAACGGCATCCGCGTGCTCGATATGACCCGCATCCTGGCCG
>JBPCWF010000682.1:0-3439 GCA_051009775.1 Hyphomicrobiales bacterium
CGGTGCACATTGGCATATTCCATCTCATAGGCGTTCGACACGGCATCGATCACCGCCTTCGGCTTCTGGGCCGAGGCCGCATTGTCGAGATAGACCAGAGGCTTGCCATAGACTTCACGGGCAAGGATCGGAAAGTCCGCCCTGATCCGGTCGACGTCATAGGCCGGCGCCTCGGCGTTTGGCGCCGCCGGTGCCGCAATGTCACTCATCGCTCAGTCCTTCCGTGTACCCGCCGAGACCGGCAACGAATCCGTTCAACGCCCCGCGCAGCTGCTCGGAGCTGACCTGCTCGATTGCCTCGCCGACAAAGGCCGCGATCAGCAATGCCTTGGCGTCCTCGGCGGCAATGCCCCTGCTCCTCAGGTAGAACATGAGGTCCTCGTCGAGCTCGCCCGAGGTTGCGCCATGGGTGCAGCGCACGTCGTCGGCGAAGATCTCGAGCTCCGGCTTGGCGTCGAACTCCGCATGCTCCGACAACAAGAGCCCCTGCGTCATCTGCATGCCGTCGGTCTGCTGGGCGTCGGGGCGGACGATGATCTTGCCCTGGAAAATGCCGCGCGCGGTATCGTCCATGACGCATTTGAAGAGCTCGTTGCTGGTGCAGCCGGCGACCGCGTGGTCGACCAGGAGCGCCGTGTCGCAATGCTGGCGATCGGCCAGCATATAGGCGCTGGCGATGTTGGTATCGCCGCCTTCGCCGCCGAGCTTCACGCGATACTGGCTGCGCGTCACAGCGGATCCGGCATTTAGCGCAAAGGTGTTGAACTTCGCCTTGGCGCCGATTGCGGCGTGCAGGTTGGCCAGGTGAATAGCCTCGGCACTCTCGTTCTGCACCTTCACATGGTCGAGCGTCGCGCCGTCCCGAATGATGCACTCGGTCGCGGTGTTGGCGACATAGCGCCCGCCCGACGGGCCCATATGGGTTTCCAGCACGGTCACCTCAGCGCCCGCCTCGACCAAGATCAGATTGCGCGTTGAGAGCGTCTGAGGCGACGCGCCGGTGCCGATGAAGACCAGCTCGAGCGGCTTATCGACAGCGCGCCCCTCAGGCACGCGCAACGCGACGCCGTCCGCCATCAGTGCGGTATTGAGCGCGATCAGCGCATCGTCGTCCTGGGGATAGGCCTGGCCGAAATGCTGCTCCAGCCACGCCGGCGCGTCATCGAGGCCGCCTGCCAGCAAAACGCATTCCGCCTGCTCGCTCAGTCCGTCTATGTCCGACAGGCCGGCCTGATAATGGCCGTCGACGAACACCGCCCGGTAATGGTCGAGCCCGGCAAAGGGCGAACCGTCCAGTGTTGCGGCGTCAACCGCGCCGTCTGCCGTGCGCGACGGCGGAAACTCCCGGTCGACGATGGTCCTGAGATCGGTCCACCGCCAGGCCTCGAGCCGCCGGTGCGGCAGGCCGGTCTCGGCGAACCGGGTGCGCGCGGCTTCGCGCGCAGGCTCCAGCCACTTGGCCGTCGGCAATGCCTCGCTCGCCGAGCCGAAGGCTTCGAGATAGGCCGCCTCGGCGGCTGATCTTTCGACTTCCATGTTCATAATCCGAATCTGAACCTTGCGTTTTTGCCGGCCTAGGCCGCGTCCGCCCCATAGGCGGCATAGCCGCTCTCTTCCAGCTCAAGCGCCAGTTCCTTGCCGCCCTCGCGCACGATCCTGCCTTCCGACAAGACGTGCACCTTGTCCGGCACGATGTAGTTCAAAAGGCGCTGATAGTGGGTGATGACGACCATGGCACGGTCCGGCGAACGCAGCGCGTTGACGCCTTCGGCGACGATCCTGAGCGCGTCGATATCAAGCCCGGAATCGGTCTCGTCGAGCACGCAGAGAGAGGGCTCCAGAACCGCCATCTGTAGGATCTCGGCGCGCTTCTTCTCACCGCCGGAGAAACCGACATTGACCGAGCGGCGCAGCATGTCCATCGAGATCTTGAGCTCGTCCGCCTTCTCGCGCACCAGCTTCATGAATGCGGGGGTCGCCAGTTCGTCCTCGCCGCGCGACTTGCGCTGGGCGTTGATGGCGGTCTTGAGGAACGTCATGGTGGCGACGCCCGGGATTTCGATCGGATACTGGAAGGCGAGGAAGAGACCGGCCGCGGCGCGCTCTTCCGGCTCCATCTCCAGCAGGTTCTCGCCCTCATAGGTGACCGACCCGCCGGTCACCTCATAGTCGTCACGGCCCGCGAGGACGTGCGAAAGCGTGCTCTTGCCCGACCCGTTCGGACCCATGATGGCGTGCACTTCTCCGCCGTTCACCGTCAGGTCGATGCCGCGCAGGATCGGCTGATCCTCGACGCTGACCTGCAAATTCTTGATCTCGAGCATTGTTGTCCCTTGCTCCCTGGCTTTCTCTTTTTCCTGTGTCTCTCTTGCGAGCGCGGTCAACCGACCGAGCCCTCCAAACTGATGGCGACCAGCGCCTGCGCCTCGACGGCGAATTCCATCGGCAGTTGCTGCAGCACTTCCTTGCAGAAACCGTTGACGATTAGTGCGACTGCTTCTTCCTCGTCGAGCCCGCGCTGGCGGCAGTAGAACAACTGGTCCTCGCCGATCTTCGAGGTCGTGGCCTCGTGCTCGAACTTGGCCGAGGCGTTCTTGGCCTCGATATAGGGCACCGTATGGGCCGAACAGGTGTCGCCGATCAGAAGCGAGTCGCACTGTGTGTAGTTGCGCGCGCCGGACGCCCTGCGATGGGCGCTGATCAGGCCGCGATAGGCGTTGGACGACTTGCCCGCCGAAATGCCTTTCGAGATGACGCGGCTCGACGTGTTGCGCCCGAGATGCAGCATCTTGGTGCCGGAATCGACCTGCTGGTAGCCGTTGGAAATGGCGATCGAGTAAAACTCGCCGCGGGAATTGTCGCCGCGCAGGATGCAGCTCGGGTATTTCCAGGTGATCGCCGAGCCGGTCTCGACCTGGGTCCAGGAGATCTTGGAGTTCTTGCCCCGGCAATCGCCGCGCTTGGTGACGAAATTGTAGATGCCGCCGCGGCCTTCGGCGTCGCCCGGATACCAGTTCTGGACCGTCGAATACTTGATCTCCGCATCGTCGAGCGCAATCAGTTCGACCACCGCGGCGTGAAGCTGGTTCTCGTCGCGCATGGGCGCCGTGCAGCCTTCCAGATAGCTCACATAGGAGCCCTTGTCGGCGATGATCAAGGTGCGCTCGAACTGGCCGGTCTGGCTTTCGTTGATGCGGAAATAGGTCGAGAGCTCCATCGGGCAGCGCACGCCTTCGGGGATGTAGACGAAGGAGCCGTCGCTGAAGACCGCCGAATTGAGCGTGGCGTAGAAGTTGTCGGTCACCGGAACCACGGAGCCGAGATACTTCTTGACCAGCTCGGGATGGGTCTGCACGGCCTCGGAGATCGGGCAGAAGATGGCGCCGGCCTTGGCCAGTTCTTCCTTGAAGGTTGTCACCACCGACACACTGTCGAACAC
>JBPCWF010000683.1:0-9668 GCA_051009775.1 Hyphomicrobiales bacterium
GATGTTGCAGTCCTGGCTGTCCAGGTTGATCCGGCCGGCCTCGATCTTCGACATATCGAGAATATCGCTGATCACGTCGAGCAGGTACTGGCCGCTCTTGTGAATGTCCCGGGCGTACTCGGTGTACTTGTCGTTGCCGATCTCGCCGAACATCTGGTTGCGGATGACTTCGGAGAACCCGATGATGGCGTTGAGCGGCGTGCGCAACTCGTGGCTCATATTGGCCAGGAACTCCGACTTCGACCGGTTCGCGGTCTCGGCCCGGGTCTTCTCCAGGGCGTATTTCTCCGCCAGATCGACCAACTGCTGCGCCTGATGTTCGAGCGTCATGCGTGACTTCTGCAGGTCCCGCACCGTGTTCATCAGCTCGCGCTCGCCCGCCATCAGCCGTTCTTCGTGCTGTTTCAGCGGCGTAATGTCGGTGCCGACGCTGACGAAACCGCCGTCCTTCGTGCGCCGCTCGTTGATATGCAGCCAGCGGCTGTCGCCGAGCTGCACCTCGAAAGTGTTGCCGGCGTCGGGATCGGCGTCGTTGACGGCGATGCGCGTGCGCACCAGCGGTTCCTTGGCTGCCTTGATCACCTCTTCGTAAGGCGTGTGCGGCTTCACGACGCTGGCCGGCAGATTGTGGAATTGCTGGTACTTGCTGTTGCAGATCACCAGCCGGTTGTCGCTGTCCCACAGCACGAACGCCTCGGAGATGTTCTCGATCGCGTCGCGCAGGCGCATATCCGCTTCCTGGTTCAGCTTGTCGGCGACCTTCTGCTCGGTGATGTCGATCGCGATGCCGACCAGATGCGGCGCTTCCTCGCCCGGCGCGTCGGTAAGCTCGGCGCGTGCCCTGAGCCAGATCCAGCGGCCGTCCGCGTGACGCATGCGGAAGTCGCGGTCGAGGGTCTTCCGGCCGTCCTTCAGCATCGCGTCGATCACACTGTCGATCTGCTTGTCGTCGGGATGCAGGAGTTCAAGCACCTCGCCATAGGACAGGAGGTCGGCGCGCGGCGGCAGGCCGAGAATGTCGAACATCGATCTCGACCA
Organism: Hyphomicrobiales bacterium; assembly: GCA_051009775.1. GTDB lineage: Bacteria > Pseudomonadota > Alphaproteobacteria > Rhizobiales > JAJFHB01 > JBPCWF01. Next base: position 1,039 of record JBPCWF010000683.1, read on the forward strand.
GAAGATATGCCCGCGCGCAACATCCCAGTCCCACAGGCCGCAATGGCCGCGGTCGAGCGCAGCGTCGAGCCGGTTGGCGGCCAGCGCCAGCGTCGCGTCCGCTTCCTGCGCCCTGGCCGACTGCCAGTGGAATGCCGCGCCGATCAGCAAGAGCACGAGCGCGGTCGTCGCGAACAAGGTGATGTGGCTGACCAGTTGGCCGTGCCAGCCTGCGGTCAGTGCCGCACGCGGCTGAACCGCGGCGAACCAGCCCGGATGTTTCTCAAGCCGGCGCAGGAAAACGTAAGCCTCTATACCGTCCGGAAGCGTGATCGCGGCCATGTCCACGCGCGCCGGATCCATAAGCTCCCCGCCGGACGTCCCGAGAATGTCGGTGAGCAGCAGGCCGGCAAAGCGCTCGCCCTCGGGCGCGGTGGCCCTGATATAGCCCGCATGGTCGGTGACCAGGAATGTCCGCTGGGCCGCCAAAGCGCCCTCCGGCAGGCTTGCGCCGAGATCGGCATCCGTTGGAATGCGCGGAATGCCGCCCTCCGCCATGCCGCGGCCGACGCGGTCCTCAAAGCTGCGCATGGTGACATCGGCGAACAGCGACGTCAGGCGCGCCTGGTTATGTGCCAGATCGGCCCGGCTCGACATCAGGTTGGCGACGGTCCCGGTGCCGAGGCAGACGAGGAAAGTGAGGATCAGCGCCAGGATAATCCGGCGCAATGTGCGTTCCGACAGGGCCAGGGCTCCATACGGAATGGCCGCAAGCGGAAGGCGCAGAGACCGTTCCCTGAAAAACAGCTGTCCCAATTGGACCTTTGACAAAACGTCCCACCCCGTCGTGTTCGCCCCATGGGCGCCCGCTAGAGACGATCGGCTCGGATCACTCGTAGACGTTTTGGTGCTCGGCGCCGCAAGGAGATGGAACAACGGCCATTGTCGGCGGAACGCGCCGGGAAGGCTGTTGGCCACACTATGCGGCGACTCTGGTTCACCCCTTAAAGGGCCGCGCGAAATGACATTACTCATAGCAAAACACGATCGGGGGGCCAGAGTTGGCTTGCCCCCCAACACTCACTTTATAAAACTGACAAATTATTTCGCTGCGGCGAACACCAGGTAGGTACTTGCCGATGGTTCTAGTCGCCCCGAATCACAGGTCCTATTGATTCGAAGTTCGACTGATTTGTCCAGACCAATGTTAATTCGTTCGCACTTTAACAACTTTTGCCGTCTGGAGGCGCCCGAATCACTTTTTCGATCTATGGCAAATTCATACCAACGAAACGGCAGAAAAAAGGCAGGCCCGAAATCGAAGCGCGATTTGAGGCCGTCACTGCAGGGTCTTGGAGACGATTTCCAGGGTGTCGCGCGACAATCCCTTGCGCGATTTGATCCGTTCGATCTCCGAGCGCGCAAGCGCGCGCCGCCCCGGTTCCAGGATCCGCCAGTTCTTGAATGCCGACGACAGGCGCGCCGCGACCTGGGGGTTGATCGCATCCAGCGCCAGAACGGTGTCGGCCAGGAAGCGATACCCGGAGCCGTCCTCGTGATTGAAGCAGACCGGGTTCGCCGTCGAGAACACCCCGACCAGAGCGCGGACCTTGTTTGGCGTCTTGAGCGAGAAGGCCGTGTGGTCGGTGAGCGCGCGGATATCGGCGACTTTATCGGGGAACGGTGCCGTCGCATTGAGCCCGAGCCACTTGTCGACCAGCAGGTGGTCGGCCTTGTTGGCGTTGTAGAACGCGTTGAGGGCGTCGGATCGCTCCGGCGAGTCGATGGTTGCGAGCACGCTGAGCGCGCCCATGACGTCGGTCATGTTCGACGCCGCCTTGAACTGGCGGAAGGCCATGTCCGGACCGTCGACGCGGGCGAGCAGGTCCAGAACCGTGTTCCTCAAGGCGCGCCGGCCGGCATCCGCCGCGGCCGGGGAATAGGGCCCATTGTCGGTCAATCGCTCATACAGTCTGTGCAGACGCTCCTTGAGCGCGCCGGCCAGATAGGTCTTGAGATGGTCGCGCGCGGTATGAATGGCCCAAGGGTCAACATTCTCGCCGATGCGTGCGGCCAGGTCGTTTTCGCTCGGCAGGCTCAGGATAAGGGCGACGAATGCAGGTTCGAGCTCCTCGTCTCCGAGGCAGGCGTCGAGCGCCCTGGCGAGCGGTTCGTCGGTGCGTAGCGGCCGGTTTTTGGCGGCATCGTCAATGCATTCGAGCAGTTTCTTGCCGGCATAGGTCTGGCAGGACTCCCATCTGTTGAAGGAATCCTGGTCATGGGACATCAGGAACAACAGGTCGTCGTCGCTCAGGTTGGTCGTCAGCTTGACCGGGCATGAAAATCCGCGGTTGAACGACAGCACCGGCTTGTCCGGCACGTCGACGAAGCGGAAGGTCTGCTCCTCTGCAACTATCTCGAGCACCGGCTGTTCGAGCGGTTCCTGGCCGTCCAGGGTCAACGGCAACGGTTTTCCGTCCGCGTCGATCAGGCCGAGAGACAGGGGGATGTGAAACGGCTGCTTCTTGCGCTGTCCGGGGCTCGGCGGGGTCACCTGGGTGACCGTCAGCTCGTAGGCCCGTTCGTTGCGCAGGAATTTCCCTGCGACCGCAAGCTCCGGCGTGCCGGCCTGGGTGTACCACAGCATGAACTGCTCCAGGCTCCGGCCGGAGGCGTCCTCCATGCATTTGACGAAGTTCTCCACGGTCGCCGCTTCGCCGTCGTGGCGTTCGAAATAGAGATCCATCGCCTTTCGGAACGCCTCGCGCCCGATCAGCGTCTGCATCATGCGCACGACCTCGGCGCCTTTCTCGTAGACCGTCGCGGTGTAGAAATTGTTGATCTCGATATAGGAGTTGGGCCGCACCGGATGGGCGAGGGGGCCGCCGTCTTCGGGAAACTGGTGGGAGCGCAGGAGCTTGACGTCGCCGATGCGCTTGACCGGCCGCGACCGCATGTCGGACGAGAATTCCTGATCGCGGAACACGGTCAGCCCTTCCTTGAGACAGAGCTGGAACCAGTCGCGGCAAGTGATGCGGTTGCCGGTCCAATTGTGAAAATATTCGTGCGCGATGATGCCTTCAATGTGGCTGTAATCCGTGTCGGTCGCGGTGTCGGGCCGGGCCAGGATGTATTTGTCGTTGAAGATGTTGAGGCCCTTGTTCTCCATCGCCCCCATGTTGAAGTCGCTGACCGCGACGATCATGAAGATGTCCAGGTCGTATTCCCGGCCGAACGCCTCCTCGTCCCAGCGCATCGAGCGCTTGAGGGCATCCATTGCATAGTCGCAACGGTCTTCCTTGCCGTGCTCGACATAGATCCGCAGGGTCACCCGCCGGCCCGACGCGGTCTCGAACACATCCTCCACATGAGCCAGATCGCCGCCGACCAGGGCGAACAGATAGGACGGTTTGGGAAACGGATCCTCCCAGACCGCGAAATGACGTTCGGTCCCTTCGACCGGCCCGGATGCCATCAGATTGCCGTTTGACAGTAGCACCGGTGCGTCCGATTTGCCCGCCTCGAGACGGGTCGTGAAGCGTGCCAGAACGTCCGGGCGGTCGAGATAGTAGGTGATCCGGCGAAAACCCTCCGCCTCGCACTGGGTGCAGTAGTTTCCGCTCGAGCGATAGAGCCCCGAGAGGCTGGTATTGGCGTCGGGATCGCACAGGGTTTCGATCTCGAGCGAAAACCGCCCGGACGGCACGTTGTGCACCGTCAGGGACGTGTCATCGATCGTGTAGTCGCCGCGCGCCAGCGCATGGCCGTCGAGCGCAAGGCCGACCAGCTCCATCTGCTCGCCGTCGAGCATCAGGTCCGGGGCGTGTTCGTCCAGGGCCGGGTTCGGCCGCACGGCAAGTCTGGATCTGACCCGCGTCTTCTGCGGCACCAGTTTGACGTCGAGCGCAACCTCGTCGATCAGATAGTCGGTCGGTCGGTAGTCTTTCAGCTGGATGGGGCGGGGCGTATCGGTTTTCATGGCGCTTTTTAGCTGGGGGTTTGGCCGAAATGAAGGAACGATGCTCTAGGAGCACCGGCTGGCATAGCGGCTATCGCGATCACGGTCCAGCCATTAGCGCGGACCTATGGCCGTGGGCCGGGGCGTTGCCAAGCTATGGGCGCGGACAGCTCGCGCAACAGCTTGCGTCTGATCGCCTGCGCGATGTCGCGATAGCTGTCGACGCTGACCACGAAGGAGGCCGTGCCGGTGATGACATATCGCCGGAAATAGTCGGTCAGGGTCTTGTCGCCTTCGAGCACGGCAAGGCCATTGACCGTGATCCCGGCGTCGGCGGCGGCCTTGCGCATGTAGGAGGGGTGAGATCCCATGTTCGAGCGTTCGTCGGCGGAAATGTCGATCACCTGGCGCCGCCCGGTGAACCCACCGGCTCCGAACAATCCCACCGAATAGTCGATGGCACTGCCGATGGCGGTGCCGAAGCCGACGAATTTCCGCGACTTCGCCTCGATCGCCGCGGCGAATGCGTCGGCGCTTGCCCTGTCGCGGACATGTCGCCATCCGACCGACTGGAACTGCTGGAAACTCGCGCTCCACTGCACCAGGGTCACCGCGATGCCGTTCGGCCGCAACGCCTCGATCGCCGCCACCACGGTCGGATCGCGGAACGCCTGCGCGTAGCCGTTTGTCTGCAGCTCGAACTCCTCCCCGACAATGCTGGATGACGCATCGATCGCAAGCACAAGCTCCAGATCGACCGTCGTCTGCGCCCGCGCGGGCAGCATCTGGCAGGCGAGCAGCGCAAGCGCCACAGCCATGGACGTGCCGGCATGGCTCAAGGGAGGTCGGCTAGGGGCTTGGTACATCAAGGCACTGTCCGACATCGCGCCCGGGCTGTCGAGTGGCCCTAGGCCGCGTTGCTGCGCGCGACCCGCCGGTCGTCGATCACGGTGACCCGGTGCATCCTGCGCCGGTCGGGCATGTAGTCCGCGACCGCATAGTGCTGGGTCACCCGGTTGTCCCACATGGCGACCGAGTCCCGTTCCCAGCGGAACCGCACCTGGAATTCGGGCCGGTCGGTATGGTCGAACAGATATTCCAGCAGCCGGTCGCTTTCACGTGCATTGAGGTCGACGACCTGTGCGGTGAACGGCCGGTTGACGAACAGGAACGGCCGGCCTGTGACCGGGTGGCGCTGCACCATTGGGTGTATCGCCGACCCGACCTGTGCCAGGGCCGCATTCAGCGCTTGAACGCCGCCCTCCTGTTTGATGAAATCGTTGCGGAAATCACCGAAATCGTGAATCGCCGACTTGTCCTCCAGATAGGCCTTCATTTCACCCGGCAGGGCGTCATAGGCGGCATACATGCTCGCCCACAGGGTATCGCCGCCGGTCTCGGGAACCTCCTTGGCGCACAGGATCGATGCGAAGGGAGGGTTCTGCCGGAAGGTCACGTCGGTGTGCCAGCCATCCGTGTCGGGCGGGTTGCCGGCGTCGTTGGCAAGCACCATGACGTTCTCGAAGCCCGGTGCGTGGGGATAGACCGGATGCGGCGGTTCCGGTTCGCCGAACGACCTCGCGAAGGCAAGATGGGCCTCGGGCTCCATGGGCTGGCCGCGGAAAAAGATCACCAGATGCTCGATCAGGGCCGCATAGATCGCGTCCAGGGCGCTCTGGTCGAGCGGATGGGTCAAGTCGATCCCGCAGATTTCCGCGCCAATCGCCCGGGTCAGCGGCCTCACCGTCATCGATGCCTTGGTCATGCTGTGCTCCATTCCGCGAACAGGCCCGGTGTCCGGATCCGGGCAATATGGTCTGAGCTTAAGTCCACGCGGTCACACGGACAATCTGCTGATCAGAGAAAAATACTTTCGCCGACCGGCGGCTTCGCCCCCTGGCCGGGCCCCGCCTTCAGCGGTTGAGGTGGCACCGCACCCGATGTCCCGCATTGCCGGCGGCAGCGGAGCGGAGGTCCGGAGCGTCGGTCGGGCAGGGCGCGAACGCCTCGGGGCAGCGGGGATGAAACGGGCAGCCGGGTGGCGGGTTTTCCGGGCTCGGCACGTCGCCCGGCAGGACGATCCGGGTGCGCTTGCGGCCCGGCACCGGTTGCGGGATCGCCGAGATCAGGGCCCTTGTGTAAGGGTGCCTGGGGTCGGCGAAGATGTCGTCCGCCGGTCCCATCTCGACGATCTCGCCCAGATACATCACCGCGATCGTGTCGCAGATATGCTTGATGACGGCCAGATCGTGGGAGATGAACAGGTAGGACAGGCCCAGTTCCGATCTGAGGTCGACCAGCAGGTTCAGGATCTGGGATTGGATCGAGACGTCGAGCGCGGAGACCGGCTCATCGGCGACGACAAGTTTCGGTTTCAGCGCGACCGCACGGGCGATGCAGATGCGCTGGCGCTGGCCGCCGGAGAACTCGTGGGGATAGCGGTCGATGGCATCGCCGGGCAGGCCGACCATCTCCAGAAGCCCGGCCACCCGGTCGCGCCTTGACGCGGCATCGCCGATGCCGTGGATTGCCAGGGGTTCGGCGATCAGCGCGCCGACCCGCATGCGCGCGTCGAGCGAGGCGAACGGGTCCTGGAAGATCATCTGCATGTCGCGCCGCCGCCGGCGCAGTGCGGCCGCGGAGAGCCGGTTGAGGTCGTCGCCCTCGAAAAGCACCGCGCCGGAGCTCGGCTCGATCAACCGCAGGATCAGACGCGCCAGTGTGGTCTTGCCGCAACCGGACTCACCGACGATGCCGATCGTCTCTCCCTTGCGCTGAGAAAAGCTGACACCGTTTACAGCGCGAATTGCGGTGCCCCGGCCGCTTAGGGGGAACGCCTTATGCAGATTGTCCACTTCGAGCAGGACGCTCATGGCACCGGGTTCCAGCACGCGAACCGGTGACCGGGCGGCCCGTCGAGCGGCGGATGGTCGGTTCTGCAGCGCTCGGCGGCGCGGGCGCAGCGGTCGGCGAAATGACAGCCCTCGGACCGCTCGGAGGGGCTTGGAACCATGCCCGGTATGGTCGGCAGCTTGCCCTTGCCGCCATTGAGCCTCGGCATCGCGTCCATCAGCCCCCGCGTGTAGGGGTGTCTCGGCGTTTCGAACAGCTCGGCGACATCGGCCTGTTCGACGATCCGGCCGGCATACATAACCATCACCCGCTCGCAGAACTCCGCGACAACCCCCAGATCGTGCGTGATCATCAGGATCGCCATGCCCATGTCCTGCTTGAGCCTGAGCAGCAGGTCCAGGATCTGCGCCTGAATGGTGACGTCGAGCGCGGTGGTCGGCTCATCGGCGATCAGGAGGCTCGGCCGGCAGATCAGCGCCATGGCGATCATGACCCGCTGGCGCAACCCGCCGGAGAGCTCATGCGGGTATTGATCCATGCGCCGCTCCGGCGCGCTCACCCCCACAAGGTGCAGCATTTCGACGGCAAGCTTCCGGGCCTCGGCGCGGCTCGTCTCCCGGTGCAGATGGAGCGCCTCGGTCAGCTGAAAGCCGACCGTGTAGGTCGGGTTGAGGCTGGTCATCGGCTCCTGGAAGATCATGCCGATGCGGTCGCCCCGGATCGCGCACATGCCCGCTTCGTCCAGATCCAGCAGGCCCTTTCCCTCAAACACCACCTCGCCGCCGTCGATCCGGCTGACCCCTTGCGGCAGGAGCCGCATGATCGACATCGCGGTCACGCTTTTGCCGCACCCGCTCTCGCCGACCAGACCGACAACCTCGCCGGCCTCCATGTCGAAGCCGACATGCTCCACGATGGACACCGGTCCGCTCTCGATCGAGAAGCTGACCGACAGGTCCTTGATGCTGAGCAAAGGCATGGGCAGCCGTCAAAGCAGGCGTGAAAGGCGAAATATACAGTCAGCGCGACCGCTTACTCGAAAACGATCCGGGGGAAGTAGAGCGAGACCACCCAGTTCGGCTGGTCCACGATCTCGTTGATCCTGAGGTCCGCGCACACGCTGCACAACATGTAGGCCTCCACCGCCGACATGCCGTGGCGGGCAGTCAGCAGGTCGATCATTCCAGACACCGCGGCGCGCGCGCCTTCCATGAGATCGGGGCCGATCCCCGTCGTCACCTCATATCCCTTCTCGTCGAAATGCCGGCTCACCGGGCCGCTTGTGGTCAGGCGCGGAAACTTGAGGTCCGCCGCCTTGACCAGATCGAACTTGAGCGCCACCGACATCGGGCTCTCGATCGCGGTGCCGCACACCTCGCCGTCGCCCTGGGCGGCGTGCGTGTCGCCGACCGAGAACAAGGCGCCCGCGACCTCCACCGGCAGGTAGAGCTCCGAGCCCTCGCAGACATCGCGCACGTCCATATTGCCGCCGACACGGCGCGGCGGCACGATGCTGTGGTCGCCGTCCTCACCGGGCGCGACGCCGATCGTGCCGGTAAACGGCTTGAGCGGCACCCGGCCGCCCGGTCCGTAGGCCGAGGGCGTCATCGACTGGGTGTCGTAGCTCCAGATATGCAGGGCCGGCTGATCGAACTGATCCGCCAGCAGGCCGAAGCCCGGGATGTTGGCGGTCCAGCCCCATCCCGACGCCTGGAAGCCGAGCACGGTGACCTTGAGCGCGTCGCCGGGCTCGGGGACAGCCCAACCGCCAGGGGATGGCCCCCAATTAGACTCGTCGCATCCCCCAACCCCCCCACCCCCCCACCCCCGCCAAGCAAAA
>JBPCWF010000684.1:0-2611 GCA_051009775.1 Hyphomicrobiales bacterium
GAACCTGCTTCTGTTCAACAACGCCATCTACGGGCTGACCAAGGGAAAGTACTCGCCGACCTCGCCGGTCAGCACGCGCTCGCCATCGACGCCGGGGGGCTCGGTCGAGGCGCCGGTGAACGCGGCCGCCTTCGCGCTCGGCGCCGGCGCCCGCTTCGTCGCGCGCTCCTACGATGTCGCCCAGCGGCACCTGGTCGACACGCTGACCCGGGCGCAGGCCCATCGCGGCGCCTCGTTCGTGGAAATCCTGCAGAACTGCATCGTCTACAATGCCGACGTCTTCGCCGACGTCACCGACAAGTCGGTGGCGGGCGACGCGCAGATCCATCTGACGCACGGCGCGCCCCTGCTGTTCGGCAAGGAGAACGATAGGGGATTGCGGCTCAACCCGCAGACCCTCAGCATCGAAGCGGTCACGCTGGGCGAAGACGGCATCACCGAAAAGGACATTCTGGTCCATGACGAGACCAACCCGGTGCTTGCCGGTCTGCTCGGAACCATGGCGCCGCCCAAGCTGCCGGAAGCGCTCGGTGTGCTCTACTGTGCACCGGACGAGGCGCCCGCGGCCACCGAGCAGGAGTTGCCTTCGCGCGACATCATGGCCGAGCGCCTGAACGCGCTCATGCGCAAGGGCCATACCTGGCACGTGGCTTAGTTCTGCAGCGATTGTTCCCCGTCATCCCGGACGGAGCGCGTTAGCGCGGAGATCCGGGATCCACTGGCCGATCCTTCAGGTAGCGTGCGCTCGATAAGCTACCATCCGAGCCCACGTACATCGCCCGAAACCGCTTGCAACCGCCAATGGATTCCGGCTCGCGCGATGCTGCGCACCGCTTGGCTGGAATGACGGAAAAGCTACCCCTTCGCCGCAGCGCGCAGTTGGGTGATGGTGGCGAAGGCGGAAAGCGCTTCGGCGCTGGAGTGAACCTCGACCACCGCGGCCTTGGGCGAGGCAAGGGCTTCGCCGACAATCGCGGCCACGTCGTCGCCCGCCTTGACCGTGAAAGCGTCGGCGCCGAACGCCTCGGCCCATTTGGCAAAACTCGGGTTGGCAAGATCGGTGCCCACCACGCGCTCGGGATAATCGCGCTCCTGATGCAGGCGGATCGTGCCGTAGGTGCCGTTATTGGAGACGAAGACCTTGGGCGCGGCGCCGAGCATGATCGCCGTGGCGAGCTCGTTGCCGGTCATCAGCGTGCCGCCGTCGCCGACCACGATGATGGTTTGGCGCTCGGGGTGCAGCATCGCCGAGGTCACGCCGGCCGGAATCGCAAAGCCCATGGCGCCACCGACCGCCGCCAGCATCTTGGCATCGGGCTTGAGTTTCCAGTGGCGGTGCACCCAGCTTGAGAAATTGCCCGCATCGGTGATGACGATAGCGTCGTCGCGCGCCTGACCGGCGATTGTCTCGACCACTTCGCCGAAATCGATGCCGTCCGGTACCTGGCGCGGCGCCCAGGCGGAAAAGCCGGAAATGAAGGTGCCGATCTTGTCGATCCATGCGCTGCGGCCTCCGGGTGCCGCGCCGGCTTCACCGGCCAGCCGGTCCAGAAACGCCACGGCATCGGCGCCGACGCCGATATCGGTGCGGAACACGCGGCCGATGCGGGTCGCGTCCGGATAGACATGGATCAGGGTCTGCGTGGGTTCGGGCGCGCGCGGGAAGGTGAAGCCCTGGGTCATGACGTCGCCGAGCCTGGTGCCGGCGGCCAGGATCACGTCCGCCTCTGCCAGAAGGTCGATATGCGGCTTGGGCGTCTTGAAGCCCAGATGGCCGGCATAGAGCGGCGATGAATTGTCGAACAGGTCCTGGTTCTTCCAGGCGAGCGCCACGGGTGTCCGGAACGCCTCCGCCGCCCTTGCCAACGCCTCGCGGCCGCCCGGGCGCTGCAACTGGCCGCCGGCGATGATCAGCGGGCGCTCCGCTTGCGCCAGAGCCTCCGCGGCCTGTTTCACCTGGGACGCCTCCGGTGCCGGCACATGAACGGGCAGGGGACCTATGGCCGCGCCCTCGACCTGGTCCGACAGCATGTCCTCCGGCAGCACGATCACCACCGGGCCGGGCGTGCCCGACTGGGCGATATGAAACGCGCGGGCGAGGGTCTCCGGCAGCTTCCAGCCGTCATTGACTTCCGACACCCATTTCGCCATGCCGCCGAAGAACTGGCCGTAATCGACCTCCTGGAAGGCGTCGCGTCCGCGCTCTTCGCGCGACACCTGGCCGATCAGCACCACGACCGGCGTCGCGTCCTGTTCGGCGACATGCACCGCGATCGAACCGTTGGTCGCACCGGGTCCGCGGCTGACCGCGAACACCGCGGGCTTGCCCGTCAGCTTCGCCTCGGCCACCGCCATGAAGCCCGCGCCGCTCTCGTGCCGGCAGGCGATGGTCTGAATGCGGTTGGAATCGTGCAGGGCGTCGAGCAGGGTCAGATAACTCTCGCCCGGCACGCAATAGACCCGTTCGATGCCACGGGCCTCAAGCCCGCTCACCAGCACATCGGCCGCACGCCGCGCCATATTGCTTTCTCCCCGTGTTTGTCCTGCCGCGCCAGTGCCCGGCAAGTACGTCTTATTGTGAAGACAACGGCTTAAAGGACAAGCCCCTCCG
>JBPCWF010000685.1:0-3241 GCA_051009775.1 Hyphomicrobiales bacterium
AATCAAGCCCGTGGTGATTTCCTTCAGCGTGGCGCCCCGCAAATAGCTTTCGGACGGTTCCATACTTCGTTGCCCCTCTCTGGATGTTGGACGTGTCAGTCATGCGCTGCAGGGAATGCCCGAAAAATTCGGCATGCCGGTTGCCAAGCACTAGGATTGATCACCGAGTCTGCAGTATCGACGGACGTAGATATGTAAGGAAATTCACACAATCAGAATCATGGCCGCGCGGAGTACGCTTCAATGCGCGGCGGGCTTGCCAGACGCGCCGTCAGCCATCAATGTGGTTCCGCCAGAGGGACAGCGAGGTGTGTCGTGAAACTTGCGCCAGATGTTGAGCTCGAGGACGACTGGTACGCGGTTCAACAGATCGACGCGCGGACCTTCGCCATCGGCGAGCCCGCCTATCATCAGCAGAACTGGAGCTATCTGCTGCTCGGCGAAGCGGGGTCCCTGTTGTTCGACACGGGCTCGTTCTGCCGTGACATCACCGGCGTAGTCGGCCGGCGGGCAACGCTGCCACTTACCGTCCTGCCGTCGCATATGCATTTCGATCATCTGGGAAACGTCACGCGGTTCAACCACGTGGCCGTCGCCGATCTGCCGGTCTTGAGGGACTGTGTCGAAGACGGGGTGCTGACGCCGAGCGAAAAGCTGTTCCTCGGTGCCTATGAGAACAATGACGCGCCGTCCTTCGCGGTCGATCGCTGGATTGCGCCGGGCGAAGAGATCGATCTCGGCGGCCGGCGCGTGAAAGTGCTGCACACGCCCGGCCACTCGTCCGATTCCATCTCGCTTCATATCCCGGAAGAGGGCCGTTTCTTCGCGGCCGATTTCATTTATCCCGGCACGCTCTACGGCCAGGTGCCAGGCGCCTCCTTGCCCGACTATCTCGATGTCGCGTCGGTGCTGGCCAACCTGTTGAACGACGAAACGACAATTTTCTGCGCCCATGGCAACAGAACGGAGAACGAGGCCCATTCCGCTCCGGTGCTGGCTCTGCAGGATATGGAGGCGCTGGTCGACGGGCTCCAGAGCATCAAGTCGGAGGCCCTCGACTGGGAGGAGCGGCCGGAATGGACCGTGCGGCTGTCGGCGGCACTCGCCATGACCATCGGCCCGGAAGCGATTGCCCGCTGGCGGTGACGGCGGCGCGGTTATTTCTGCATCAGCCGCGGCAGATCGCCCGGCGGCTCCATGCCGTGGCGCATCACCTCGCGCCTGAGCGGACCGACGGTGTCGAGCATGAACAGCCCCAGGCCGCGCAGGCCCTGAAGCGGCAGGTTGCCGGAGAACAGGGACCGGTTGAGGATGTCGACCAGGGCGATCCGCGGCGCCACGTCGCGACGCCGCCTGCGGTCATAGTCCCGCAGCACATCATCCGCGCCGATGTCGGTTCCGCGCGCATGTGCGTCCGCGACCAGTTCTGCGATGAGGGCCGCATCGCGCAATCCGAGATTGAGCCCCTGCGCGCCGATCGGCGGCAAAACATGGGCGGCCTCGCCGATCAGCGCGACACGCTCTCTGGCGAAATCGCGCACCGTCATGCCCTTGATGTCGAACAGGCCGCGCGGTGTCGAAGCGGAGATGGCCCCGAGCAGCCCGTGCGTTTCCTGAACCAGCACGTGCTCGAAGGTCTCCGGCGAAGAAGCCGCCATCTCGCGTGCTCTTTCCGGCGTCGCCACCCAGACCAGGCTTGATCGCCGTCCCGGCAACGGCACCAGGGTCAGGGGTCCGGCGGATTTGTGGAACTCGGTCGATGTGTCTTCGTGGAGCCGCTCGTGGCTGAAGCTGCAGGCAACTGCCGTCTGCGGATAGCTCCAGTCCGTCGTCGTTATGCCGGCGGCATCGCGGCACAGGGAATTGCGTCCGTCGGCGCCGACCACCAGGCGCGCGGATACCGGTTCGCCGGCCTCCGCGATCACGTCGACCTGGCCCGCATTCGGCACAATCCGCTTTACCGCATGACCGATGAGTGTCAGGCCTTCCAGACCGCCCGCCGTCTGGCGCAGGGCGGCGGCGAGATCCTCGTTCGGGATGTTCCAGCCGAACGCCTCTTCATCGAGTTCGCCGGCCTCGAACGTCACGGACGGGGCTTTGACCGACCAGTCCGTATCGTCGATCAGCCGCAACCGCCTGAGCGGCGCCGAAACGGTCCCGACGGACGGCCAGACGCCGACATGATCGAGCAACCGGATCGCCCCGAGCATAAGCGCGGTCGTGCGGGCGTCGGCCGTCTGTGCGCCGGCGTAGCAGGCGGTCCTGAGCCCCGCTTTGGCGATCAGGATCGACGCGGTGAGACCGGCCGGTCCGCCACCGACAACGGCGACGTCGAACTGCGTTGTATCGGCCAAGCCACGTCATCCCGCGTTGTTTTCCGCAGGCACCGTGCACCGGCGCGCGCGGTGCGAACAACGCCGCCTGTTGCCGCAGGCCGCCGGGCTTGTGCCCCGGAGCCGATCTGATAGGTTCATTCGACCGTTATCTGAATTCGACGTCCGGAGTTTGCGATCATGAGTTTCGAGTCGATCCGCCTGGAGCAGGACGGCGCGGTGGCCGTTTTGACCCTGAACCGGCCCGACAAGCTCAACAGCTTCACCTGGGACATGCACCAGGAGGTCAAGCAGGCCCTGTCCGAGATCGAGCAGGCCGGCACCCGTGCCATGGTCCTGACCGGCGAGGGCAGGGGGTTCTGCGCCGGCCAGGATCTGGCTGACCCGACATTCGATCTGAACGAGGAATTCGACCCGGGCGAGACGCTGGAGCAGAACTTCAACCCGCTCGTGCTCAGGCTGCGCAATCTGCCGTTTCCGGTGATCTGCGCGGTCAGTGGGGTGGCCGCCGGCGCCGGCGCCAACCTGGCGCTCGCCTGCGATATCGTGCTCGCGGCGCGCTCTGCCACATTCATCCAGGCGTTCTGCAAGATCGGGCTCGTGCCCGATGCGGGCGGCACCTATGCCCTTGCCCGCGTGCTCGGCGAGGCGCGCGCCAAGGGGCTGGCCATGCTCGGGGTGCCGCTGCCGGCCGAGAAGGCCGAAGCCTGGGGACTGATCTGGCAGGCCTGCGATGACGAGGCGCTGATGGACGAGGCCATGGCCATGGCACGCGACCTGGCAACCCAGCCGACCAAGGCCTTCGGCCTGATCAAGAAGGCGATCCACGCGGCGGCGACCAACGATGTCGCGGCCCAGCTCAATGTCGAACGGGACCTGCAGCGCCAGGCCGCAGACAGCCATGACTT